>JAEUNN010000422.1 GCA_016791085.1 Rhodocyclaceae bacterium
CGGCAGCCAGAAATTCCCGGTAGGTGCTGGCCGTGGTTGCAAAACCGCCCGGAACGCGTACCCCGCTCGCGGCCAGCTGGCTGATCATTTCACCCAGCGAAGCATTCTTGCCGCCGACCTGGCCCACGTCTTCCATGCGCAGGTGCTCGAAGCGGATCACGTGTGGATTGTTGCGGTCACTCATGGGAAAAAACCTTCCGGAAAGTTGATAATTCAGGCAAAAACGAGGATGTTACATTTTTTGCGCAGGCTGGCGCTTCGCGCCGCGCTGCCGGTAGCCAGACATGAACCACAAACGTAGCGTTTTCTTCATTTCCGACGGTACCGGCATCACGGCGGAAACTTTGGGCCACAGCCTGCTCGCCCAGTTCGAATGCCTCGAAGTAAAGCAGATGCGCATGCCATTCGTCGATTCGGTGGACAGGGCGCTGGATTGCGTGGAGCGCATCAACTTCGCCTGTCACGCCGACGGTGCGCGTCCCATCGTGTTCCTGTCCATCGTGAACCCCGAAGTGAGCGCCGTGCTGGCACAAGCCAATGCCTTGCAGCTCGACGTGTTCGCGCGCTTCATCGGGCCGCTGGAGCAGGAACTCAACATGAAATCCTCGCACACCATAGGCCGTTTCAAGGGGGTGGAGGAAAGCCAGGCCTATCACCGTCGCATGGAAGCCATCAATTTCGCACTCGCTCACGATGACGGCGTATCCTCGGCCGAACTGGATAACGCCGACGTGATACTGGTCGGCGTGTCGCGTTCCGGCAAAACTCCCACCACGCTGTACCTGGCCATGCAGTTCGGCGTGAAAGCCGCCAATTATCCGCTCATTCCGGAAGATTTCGAGCGCAACGCGCTGCCCGGCGAACTGGTGCGCTACCGCAACAAATTGTTCGGCCTCACCATCGCGCCCGAGCGGCTGCAGCACATACGCCAGGAACGCCGCCCCAACAGCCGCTATGCCTCGATCGAGAACTGCCGCTTCGAAGTCGATGCGGCGCAGAAGCTCATGCGGCGCGAAGGCATACGCTGGCTGGATTCGACGCGCAAATCCATCGAAGAAATCGCGGCCATCATCATGCAGGCCGTACACCTCGAACAATCGGGCTTTTGAGCCCTGCGGCGGGGCGGCCTAACGGTCCAGGTCGAGCTGCGCCTGGCGCTCGCGCAGCATGCGCGCATAGGCGTGGCGCGCGCGCAGGCGCGGATCGGTCACCACCTGCCCTATCGTTTCGCCTATCACCATGACCACGCCCAGCAAGGGCAGCACCAGCATGAGCCCCGGCACGCCGGCGATCGCGCCGCCCGCGAATATCATGATGACCGTAATCAGCGGGTGTATGCGCAAACTGCGCCCGACGGTGATCGGCATGTACACGAAATCGTCCAGCAGGCGCACGCCTATGAACAGCAACACGGCGCCATAGGACATCCAGGGCTGGTCGGGAAAATCGGTGGCCGCGACCATCACGACCAGCAATCCGCCCATGATGGAGCCTATGAACGGCACCCAGGACAATATGGCGCACACTATCCCCAGCGTGAGCGGAGCCGACACGCCCAGCGCCCACAGCCCCAGCCCCAACGTGATGCTGTCCAGCATGGCCAGTTTCAGCAGGCCCTGGAAATACGCGCGCATGGTCTGATCGACCGAATACAGCAGGTTCAGCGTGCGCTCGAAATACGCGTTGGGCACCGCGCGCGCAAGAAAGCGCTGAAAGCGCCCGCCGTCGCGCAGCAGGAAGTACGCCAGCAACGGCGCAAGCAGCATGGATGGAATCCAGGTCAGCGCGGTGAGCGCGAAATCGCCCACATAGGTGGTCGTGAAGGTTTCGGAAAAATCGCTGATCTTGTGGCCCAGGGTTTGCGACAGATGCGCATTGCGCAACAGCGCCGAGGTCTGTTCCAGCATGGACACGGTCGCCAGCAGCAGGCGCACGCCGCCCTGGACGTAATGCTGGACCGCTTCCTGCCATTGCCCGGCGCGCGCAAGCACCCAAGGCAGTGCCAAAGCCATCCACAGCAGCACCAGCAGGCCGACCACGCCGGCCACGTAATTGGCGGCCGTGCTTTTGCTCACACCCGCAAATACCAGGCGCTGAACCGGCGCATGCAGCATGTAATAGAGCACCAGGCCGCAGAGAAAAGGCAGCACCAGCCACAATACGTGGCGGAACAGCAACAGCAGCAGACAGGTGGCAAGCAGGATGCCGGCCCATACGATGGGACCGCCGCCGTCGCTGCTGCGGCTCACAAATGCCCTTCCATGCGCTTGCCCTGGTTGGCTTCACGCACGCGCTGCGCAAGGTGGCGCGCCAGTTGCAGGCTGATTTTCGACGCGGCGCGCGGGTGCGTCTGCAACAAGTGCATGAAATCGGCACGGAAAAACACCAGCAATTCGGTATCCGTGGCCGCACGCACCTGAGCCTGGCGCGGTGCCTGGTCGAGCAGCGCCATTTCGCCGAAAAAATCGCCTGGCCCCAGGCGCGCCAGCGTCACCTGCGCGGCATCGAAACGCCGCAACACCAGCAGTTCGCCGCTCAGCACGGCATATAGCGCCTGGCCTTCTTCGCCCTCGTCGAAAATGATTTCGTCCTTGAGAAAACTGCGCTCGTGATAGAGGGTGTCGATCACCTGCAGCTCGCGCAGGGTGAGCGTCGCAAACAGGCGCAGGCGGCGCAGGCGGGCGAACTTTCCGGCCGTATCGGCGGGTTTGAAGAAAAATGGCACGGCGCACCAGACATATGGCAACCGCGCGATTCTAAAGTATGACCCGCCGCGGCGCAGGCCGAACATTCAGCGCCGGGGCCAGCCGGCCAGCCGCTCGTAGCGCGCGCCGCGCGCATCGAGCCGCGAGCGCACCAGGCAGAAGCCCGACACGTCCCACCTGACCGGCGCCAAATCCTGTGGCACCGGCGCACAGCGCACCACGTTGCGCAATAGCGTCACATGCGGCACCCAGGGCCGGCTTTCGACGCTGAAGCCGGCGCCGCGCAAAGCATCCGCCAGTGCGGCCGCCAGTCCGGCCAGCGCCGGCGGCACCGCGCGCGTGCCGGCCCAGCCGATGCGATTGTGGCGCCAGGCGCCGGCCTGATCCAGGCACAGGCTGGCCGCCGGGGCGCCCGCGCGGGCGCCGATTTCTAGCAGTTCGGGCAGCCTGGGCGCGGCGATGTCACCCACGAAAGCCAGCGTGACGTGCAGGCCGTCCGGGCGCATGATGCGCCCGCCCAATGCCGCGTGCAGCACCTGCTGCCAGGCGCCCAGTTGCGCCGCCACCTCGGCCGGCGGCCAAAGCGCGAAATACACGCGCAGGCGCTCATCCGCCGCAGCGCCAGGGGGCGGGCCCGGGTGCGCGCCCATCAGCGCCACACCCGGGTGCGCAGCGCCGAAAGCCGGCAAGCTAGGCGTAGAATTTTCGGCCTCGCGCCCGAGCACTCCTCCATGACCATGCAAAAACGCCTGCCCGGTATCGCGACTGCGGCCCAGCGCCGGGAATTTTTGGAAATCATCGATACGCGCTCGCCCGCGGAATTTGCCGCGGATCATATACCCGGTGCAATCAACTGTCCGGCCCTGGACGACGCCGAGCGCGCCGAAATCGGCACGCTGTACAAGCAGGTATCGGCGTTTGCCGCGCGCCGGCGCGGCGCGGCGCTGGTTGCGCGCAACATCGCCCGCCACCTGCTGGAGCACTTCCAGGATCGCGAGCGCGACTGGCGCCCGCTCATTTACTGCTGGCGCGGTGGCAAGCGCAGCGAATCTTTCGTGTCGGTATTTCGCCAGATAGGCTGGGACGCGCATCAGCTGACCGGCGGCTACAAGGCCTACCGCAGCGAGGTGCTGCAACAACTGCAGGAATTGCCGTCGCGGCTGCAATTCTGTGTGCTGTGCGGTCCCACCGGCAGCGCGAAAAGCCGCATCCTGCAAGTTCTGGGTCACAGCGGCGAGCAGATACTCGATCTCGAACAACTGGCCGCGCACCGCGGATCGGTACTGGGCGGGCTCGGAGATCGCGCGCAGCCCGGCCAGAAAATGTTCGAATCGCGCCTGGCCGAAGTGCTGTCGCACTTCCGGCCGGAGCGGCGCGTGTTCGTCGAGGCGGAAAGCCAGCACATAGGCCGGCTGCGGCTACCCGAGGCGCTGGTGACGGCCATGCACGCCGCGTGCTGCGTGCGCATCGAAGCCGGCCGCGCGGCACGCACGCGCCACCTGCTCGCCGAATATGCCGCGCAAATGGCAGACCCCGGCGCACTCATGGCACGCCTGGCCCTGCTCACGGAAATACGCGGCCGCAAAATGATCGCGCACTGGCAGCAACTCATTGCGTCCGGCGCCTGGGAAGAACTGGTCGATTCCTTGCTGGCGGAACATTACGACCCACTCTACCAGCGCTCGCAAGGCAAGGATTTCGCGCACTACGCGAGCGCCGCCACGATCACCGCCGACGATCTGTCGCCCGACGCCTGGGCCGGCATCGCCGGCACAATCTGCGCTATAGCAGCGCCAGGCTGCGACCCTCCGGCAAAGGCAGCTTGATCGCACATAGGCGTTGCACCATGGCCGGACGCGGCGTATTCGTGCGTCCCTGTTCGAACCCCAGCACGCTGCCCCATTGCCTTGCCCAGTCGATCAGTTCGTGTTCCTGCAACAGGAAATCCGGATTCGACGGTCGGCCGAATTTTTCGTTGCCGGCCATGAATGTTTCATAAATCGCGATGCCGCCCGGCGCCAATGCTTCGACCAGGCGCGGCAACAGCGGACGATGCAGGTAGTTGGTCACCACCAGGCCGGCGAAATTGCGCCCGGCATAGGGCCAGGCAGCGCCTTCGAGATCGGCGCGGCGGGTGGTCACGCCGCGCGCGTCCTTGAGGCGCGCCAGCGCATCGGCATTACGATCGACCGCCTCGACCCGCAGGCCACATTCCGACAACATGAGCGCGTGACGTCCGCCGCCACACGCCAAATCCAGCACTTCCTGGCCCGGCTCGAGCAATGCGGCCCAGCGCACGACCCACTCCGAAGGGCTTTCCACGGCTAGGTGAATGTCATTCATGCAGTTTTCCCGTTTTGCTAAGACCCGCTAGATTGTAGGCACAGGAACAAGTTCCCCGGCACGGCCGGCGCCTGCGCGGGTGCCGGAAAATTCACGCCTGGGGCCATAAATCTGCTTCAATTCGGCCCGCACGCGCACCACCGCAGGGGTACACTTGCCTGCCCGTATGCGTGGCGCAATCATGAATCAAGTGGTTTTTTTGCATTGCAAAATTGTGGCAATTTCATGATATTTAACGAGTCTTGCAACACCAGCCGGTTCGGTTTTGTGCGCCGCAGTATAATCGGTAGGGAGAACAGTCAATACCAGGGCCGAAAAGGCCAACACCATCATGCATGAACACCATTACCTCAAACCGCTATTCGAACCCCGCGCAGTCGCGATCGTAGGTGCGTCCGAGCAAGAAGGAACCACGGGTTGCACCGTGATGCGCAACATGCTGGATTCCTGTTACCAGGGCAAGTTGTTCGCCGTAGCTCCGGACCACGAAACAATGTTCGGCGTTCCGTGTTTCCGCAGTGTCGAAGACATTCCGCAACGCCTGGATTTGGCCGTCATCACCTCGCCGGCCGCGGACGCGCCGCGCATCGTCGAATCCTGCGGGCGCGCCGGCGTCAAAACCGCCCTGGTCATGAGCGAAGGGTTTAGCGAAGCCGGGCCGCGCGGGCTGGCGCTCGAGCGCTCGCTGATGGAAAACGCACGCCACCATCGCGTGCGCCTGATCGGCCCGCGCTGTCTGGGCGTGTTGCGCCCGTCCATCGGGCTGGCGGCCTCGTTTGCCGGCACGCCGGCGCATCCGGGGTCTATCGGTTTCATCGCCCAATCGGGCGCCCTGACCAATGCCGTGCTGGACTGGGCCTATATGCGCGGCGTCGGATTTTCCAGCGTCGTGGCGGTCGGCGCGTCGGCCGATGTGGATTTCGGCGAAGTGCTCGATTACATGGTGCAGGACAACAAGACCGAAAACATCATCGTGGTGGTCGAGCGCATCCGTCAGGCGCGCGGATTCATGAGCGCGCTGCGTGCCGCGGCACGCTCGAAGCCGGTGCTGGTCATGAAAACCGGCCGCCATCCGGACCGCACCGGCACCCCCGGCGCGACCGGCGGTGCCGACGACGTGTTCGACGCCGCGTTGCGCCGCGCCGGCGTGGTGCGCCTCTACACGCTGGGCCAGTTGTTTGCGGTGGCCGGTGCGCTGGTGTCGCACTTCCGCCCGCGCGGCAACCGCCTGGCCATCGTGTCCAACGGACATGGTCCCGCCGTCATGGCCGCCGACCTGTGCGCGGACCTGGGCATACCGCTCGCCGGTCTGGCGCAATCCACCGTCGATAACCTGAATGCCGCGCTGCATTCGCCGTGGTCGCGCAACAATCCCGTGGATTTACGCGCGGCCGATCCGGAAAGTTATCGCGCCGCCGTCAAGGCCTGTCTGACCGATCCCAACGTGGATGGCGTGCTCACGATATTTGCGCCGCAGGCCCAATCCATGCCCACCGATGTGGCGCGTGCGGTCAGCGAGGCCGCGCGCGAAGGCGACAAGCCTGTGCTGACCTGCTGGATGGGCGGCGAACAGGTCAAGGAGGCCCGTACGCTCACCAGCGACAAGGGCATTCCGACCTTTTCTTCGCCCGAACCGGCGGTTGAACTGTTCCACAATCTGTCCAGTTTTTACCGCAACCAGCAGTTGTTGCGCCAGGCTCCGGGCTCGCTTTCGCATCTCGACCCGCCGTCCATAGAATCGGCCCGGCTGGTCATGGAAACCGCTCTGTCGGAAAAGCGCTACAGCCTGAACGAAATCGAATCCAAGGCGCTGCTGGCCGCGTTCCGCATTCCGATCGCGCCCACGGTGGTGGCCCGCTCGGCCACCGAAGCCATGGTCTATGCGGAAGAACTGGGACTGCCCGTGGCGATGAAAATCGACTCGGCCGACATCACGCACAAAAGCGATTCCGGCGGCGTACGCCTCAACGTGATCAACCTCATGCAGGTGCGCACGGCCTATCAGGACATCCTGGAAGACGTGAAGCGCAACCGCCCCGACGCAACCATCAGCGGCGTGGCCATCGAGCCCATGATCAACAAGCCGAACGGCCGCGAGCTGTTCGTGGGCGTGTTCAACGATCCGGTATTCGGCCCCACCATCACCTTCGGCGAAGGCGGCAATCGCGTCGAGGAAGACCGCGATCGCGCGGTTTCCCTGCCGCCGCTCAACGGCTATCTGGCGCGCGACATGATCCGCTCGGCGCGGGTTGCGCAACTGCTGGGCGAATTCCGCTCCATGCCGCCGGTCGCCATGGATGCGCTGGAACTGGTGCTGTTGCGCGTATCCGAAATGGTGTGCGAATTGCCCTGGATACGCGAATTGCGCATCAATCCGCTCATCGTCGACGAAAACGGCGCGGTGGCGGTGGATGCGCGCGTAATCGTGCAGAACATTCCGCCCACCGCGGATCGCTACGACCACATGGCGATCCATCCGTATCCGTCCAACCTGGAAAGCACCTGGACCATGCGCGACGGCACCCAGGTGTCGATACGCCCGATACGCCCCGAAGACGCCGAAATGGAGCGCGAATTCGTGCGCCAGCTGTCGGCCGAAACGCGCTACTACCGCTTCATGAACACCTTGCGCGAATTGCCCGAACCCATGGTCGCGCGCCTCACGCAGATCGACTACGACCGCGAAATGGCCTATATCGCCACGGTGCGCAAGGACGATCAGGAAGTCGAACTGGGGGTGTGCCGCTACGCGGTCAACCCGGACCGCGAAACCTGTGAATTCGCCATCGTGGTACGCGACGACCAGCAAGGTACCGGGCTGGCGCGCAAGCTCATGCAGGTGCTGATCGAAACCGCGCGCGACCGGCGCCTCAAGTTCATGAACGGCATTTTCCTGTCGCAGAACGACCGCATGCTCAAGTTCGTGCAGAACCTCGGCTTCGAACTGTCGAAAGACCCGGACGACGTGTCCCTGGTCCAAGGCGTGCTGGCGCTGCAGTAAACCCGCGCGCCGCGCCGGCCGGCAGGCGCGGCGCGCGCGCGGCTACAATGGCCGCTGTTCGCATTTGTTCGTAGTTCCGCAGAGCGGCACATGGCAAAGCTTCCCGAACCCCCCGGCGGCGATCTGGCCCACGCCTCCGGCCTGGGTCCCAAATCCGCGCAAATGCTGGCGCGCATAGGCATCACGCGGCTCGCCCAGGTGGCCGAACTGGGCGTGCCGGAAGTGTTGCGCAAATTGCTTGAGGCCGGCCAGAACCCGACGCTCAACCTCGCCTACGCACTGGCCGGGGCGCTCGAAAACATTCCCTGGCAGCAAGTGGCCCGCAGCCAGCGCGCCACGCTGGGACTGCAGGTCGCGGCCCTGCGCGAGGCCGCGGCGGCGGCGCGGCAGCCGCGTTGCGCCTGGTGTCTGGCCGATGCCGATTACATTGCCTACCACGACCAGGAATGGGGCGTGCCCGAGCGCGACGACCACCGCCTGTTCGAATTGCTCACGCTGGAAGGTGCGCAGGCCGGTCTGTCCTGGCTCACCGTGTTGCGCAAGCGCGAAGGCTACCGCGCGGCTTTCGCGCAATTCGATCCAGTGCGCGTGGCGGCGTTCGGCACGGCCGACGTCGAGGCCATCCTGCAATCTCCGCAAGTCGTGCGCCACCGCGGCAAGATCGAATCCACGGTATCCAACGCGCGCGCGGTGCTGGCCGTGCAACAGGAATTCGGCAGTCTGGCCGACTTCCTGTGGGGGTTCGTGGACGGCAAGCCCATCATCAACCGCTGGCGCAGCCTGGACGAAATTCCCGCCAGCACCGATCGGTCGCAGGCGCTGTCGTGCGCCCTGCGCAAGCGCGGCTTCAATTTCGTCGGACCTACCATCTGTTATGCCTTCATGCAGGCGGCCGGGCTGGTGTGCGACCATCTGGTCGATTGTTTCCGCTACCGCGAACTTGCCGGCCGCGCAGCGCGCCGGCCCGGCCCGCACGCCTGATGCCCGGCGCCGCACCCCTATCCGAGACGCACCATGAATCAAGCACAGTTCGAACAAATCCAGGTTCAGGGCCAGCCGGCCCTGCGCCTGCGTGCGCCGGACGGCGCCGAGGCGCTAATCCTGCAACACGGCGCGCATATCCTGTCCTGGGTGCCGGCCGGCGGCAGCGAACGGCTGTACCTTTCCGAACGCGCCGTGCTGGATGGCAAGAGCGCCGTGCGCGGCGGCGTGCCGCTGATTTTTCCGCAGTTTGCCGAGCGCGGGCCCGGCCCGCGCCACGGCTTCGCGCGCACGCACAGTTGGCAAGCCGTATTGACCCGCGCTGGCCCTGATTTTGCGCTGGCAACCTACAGCTTGCGCTCGGACGACGCCACGCGCAGCCTGTGGCCGCACGACTTCCTCGCCGAATTCACGCTGAGCGTGGGTGGCCAGCGCCTGGACATGGAATTGTCCATCACCAATACCGGTACGCAGCCTTTCCAGTTCAGTAGCGCGCTGCACACCTATCTGCGCGTCGCCGACGTCGAAACCGTGCGGCTGGAAGGTTTGCAGGGCGCACGCTACGAAGCCCCGGACGCGCCCGGGCGCCGGCGCGACGACGCGCCCGGGCTGATCGTGGATGGGGAAATCGACCGCCTGTACTGTGCCGCGCCCGACACCCTGCTGCTGCGCGAGCCGCATCGCGCCCTGGCCCTGCAAAGCGCCGGCTTTCCCGACGTGGTGGTATGGAATCCCTGGGAACAGCAGTGCAAGCGCATGGCCGACATGCCGCCGGACGGATTCCGCCGCATGCTGTGCGTCGAAGCCGCGCTGGCCGCCGCACCGCTGGAACTGGCGCCGCGCGCCGAATGGACCGGGCGCCAGACCTTGCTGGCGGTCTGACTGCCAATTCGGTTTCCCAACCCAGCGCCGGCCTGGCGCGCGGGCTCAATCCGCAGCCCGGGACGAAAACCGCCTACCGGACAGGCCGGATACGATAATCCCGAAGTTTTTTGTAAAGCGTGGCGCGCGCGATCGACAAGTCTTTCGCCGCCGCAGAAACATTTCCGCGGTGCCTGGCAAGTGCTTCGCGTATAACCAAAGCCTCTGCGGCATCGAGCGCGCGCGCGGGCGATTCAGGCGGCGCTGCACCGCGATCGGACAAGTCCGCCGCAAGGTGCGGCACATCGATCACGCCGTGCGGACATACGGCCGCCGCAACCTTCAGCACTTGAGCCAGTTGCCGGATATTGCCGGGCCAGTCGCAGTCCTGCAAAATTTGCAGGGCCTTGGCGGTCAGTCGCGGTGCGTTGCCGTTGGGCAGCCTGATCGTGGCCAGGATGCGATCGACCACACACAGAAAATCGGATCGCCCGTTCAAATCCGGCAGACCTAGCCGCAATCCCAGCACGCGATAAAACAAATCTTCGCGAAACGCGCCGCACTGCACCATGGCGCGCAAATCCCGGTGGGTGGCGGAAACCAATGAAAAGTCGGTGCCGTATTCGTGCGCCCCGCCGACACGGCACACCTTGCGTTCCTGCAGCACGCGCAACAGGCGTGACTGAAGTTCGTAAGGCATGTCGCCAAGTTCGTCCAGAAACAGGGTACCGCCGTCCGCCTGCTGCAATTTGCCGACCATGCCCTTGGGTGCCGCGCCGGTGAATGCTCCGGGTTCATAGCCGAATAGTTCGGATTCGATCAGCGCGGCCGGGATTGATGCGCAGTTGATCGCGATGAACGGGCCGCGTGCGCGCGGACCATGGGCGTGCAGCCACTTCGCCAATTCTTCCTTGCCGGTGCCGGTACGACCATTCAGGAGAATCGGCACGTCGCGGCGGAATGCTTTCAGCAGCCCCTGCACTTTCGGCTCCAGTTCCGGAGGAAGCAGATCACAGCGGGGCAATTCCTCGCGCCTCGGGAGCGCGATCGCGGCTTCCGGACGGTCCGTTCCGGCATGCATGCGTATGCACAGTAACAAGCCCTCACGGTTACGCAAGGTGAGCAGGCCGCTCGTGCCGGTGCGCAGACGGTCCAGCACGATACCGAAGCGTACGCCGAACAGATCGGCAAACTCTGCACGCAGCACCCGCTCCATGCACAGCAAGTCGCGCGCCTGGCGGTTGGAGCCGACCAGAACGCCATCCTGCGACAGTGCCAGCACGCCCGCTCCCGTCACGCAATTGGCAAGCGCAAGGGATACGTCCAGACAAATGCTGTCCGGAATGGCTTCGATCAGGCCGGCTTCGATGTGATGCGACGTTTCCTCTACCGCCGCCGCCACGCCGGCCGGTCCCCCGAGATAGTGACGCGATGCATTGACGACGCCCAGGAGGCCACCCTGCGGATCAAAAATCGGCGCCGACGAACAAGTAAATTGGGCGGCCTCGTCCAGGAAATGCTCGTGACCGGAAATCACCACGGTACGTTCTTCCGCCATGGCGCAAGCGGGCCCGGTGGTGCCGGCGGCGGACTCGCCCAGATTGACGCCCGGGCGGAATGCCATCTTGAGGCCGCGGAAGCGGGGATAGTCCGGCCGCAGCGTTGAAACCACCGTTCCGCTGCCGTCTATGAAAGAAACCGCCCATTCGTCCTGATCGAGCATGGCGGCCAGACATTCAAGCTTCGGCAGTGCGCGCACCAGCACCGCGTGATGCTGTTCTTCCAGTTGCTTTCTGGCGGTACCGGCGACGGGATTGAATATCACCTTGTCGCGGATGCTGCGGCCTATGCGTAGCGAACGCGCCCAGGAGCGCGCCACGACACTGGGTACGGCATCGTCGGGCAAGGCGCATCCTTCCGCAAGAAGGCGCCGTGCCAAATCCATGCGGTTGCCCCCCCATTCACTCGCCACGCTCCACTCCCCCTGTCTAGTTATTAGTCAACGCTGAACGAATCCTGGACATTCTCCAAGCGGCGGCTAGCGCCAAATTTTCCCGCTGCACTCCGTCCCAAGCGGAGTTCTTATTTAAGTTCAGTATGTTGGACGGGTTTGCAGATTTGGCACAAGTTTTGCCATCGGGTGTTACGGACACGGAAGCCAGCTTTTCACATTTTCCAACCCGTGTCCGACACAACGATCAGGAGGTTAATCATGCGTTTTGCCCGCATCTGCAAAGTTGCCGCCTTATTGGCGGTGGCCTTCGCTTCATGTCCGACCCCGGCGCTGGACGCCGACGCAGGCGATTATACGGCTCTGCCGGCGGGGACCAATCTGGCGCTGGTGTATTTCCAGCATGCCACACGCGATGAGTTTTACGTGAATGGCAACAAGGCGCCGGGGCGGAACCGGCTGGATTCGGACGTGGGCATTCTGCGCGGCGTCCACTTCATGGATCTCGGCGGATACATCGTGGACCCGCAATTCGTGCTGCCCTTCGGCAAGCTCAAGGCCAAGGACGATCTTTCCGCGCTTGGCGACACCAGCGGGGTCGGAGATCTCATTCTGGGCGCCACCTTGTGGCTCGTGAACAAGCCCACGACGAACACCTATTTCGGTGTGACGCCATGGCTATACGCGCCAACCGGCAGCTACGACAAGAACCGTGCGTTGAACCTGGGCGAGAACCGCTGGAGGTATGCACTACAGGCCGGGTTCATTACGGGCTTGACCGACAAGCTGTTGCTGGACCTCATAGGCGACGTTACATGGTTCGGCAAGAACGATGATTTCGGGCCCACCGGGGCGACCTTGAAACAACGCGCCATGTACGAATTTCAGGCCTACTTGCGCTACCAGCTCACGCCCACCTGGGATGTCCGGATGGGCGCGCTGCACTACAGCGGCGGTGAAACCGAGGTGAATGGAGTCATGCAGAACGACCGCACGCGCACGACCAAATTCACCGTCGGCAGCGCGGTATTCGTTACGCCGAAAATACAGTTGATCGCCAATTACGGACAGGATGGCTCGGTCCGCAACGGTTTGCGTGAAAACAATCGGCTGAATCTGCGCTTCCTGACGGTGTTCTGAGCGCGCAACATTCCCGGCGGGCGCCACGTGCGCCCCGCCGCGGCCGGGCTGGAAGGTCATGCGGCCTCGAACTCCGGCCAGGGATAACCTGATTTTTTACTTTAGAAGTAACATGTATATTACTGATTAATAACGAGTTAAGTAAAAACCGCCGAGGCCGGACGCAGACACTCGTTGCGACCTGGAAGCACGGCCACCGGCAATCCCAATCCTAACATTCGACATTAACAGTCTGCAATAACCTATTGAGTTTAAGCATATTTATGTCGTTCATCGTGCGACAAATGCGCATCGCGCGGTCGCGCCACTAGCGCGCGCCAGCACCGCCGTGCCGCGCTTCGCGCGTCCCTATGCCCAACGCGCAACTGAGCGCGGAAAACTGCGCCAGTGCGGCGCCGGCCAGCACCCAGGAGGGGTGGCCGCCGTCCAGGAAATAGCCAAAAATCAGCGGCGCGATGGCAAACCCCAGGTCCAGCCCGGAATACACGAAGCCATATATGCGCCCATACGCCGCCTGGCCGAATTTGCCGGTGGCGGCCTTGCGCACCAGCATGTCGCGCGAAGGCATGGCGAAGCCATTGCAGAAGCCCATCACGGCAAACAGGGGGGTGATGCTCCAGTCCGGCGGCTGGGCGCTCGCCAGCACCAGGCCCAGCGCGGCCGCGGACGCCAGCGCCAGGGCGATCACGCGGTCCTGGCGCTCGGTCCCGGCCACGAAAAAGCCGCCCGCAAACACGCCCGCCGCACCCGCCAGCAGAAATGCCGACAAAGCCGTGGTCCCGAGCGCGAGCGACACGGCGTACAGCTTCTGCAGCACCGTGGGGCCGAAATTCTGCAAGCCCGATACGGCAGAGGTCGCCAGCAGGAAAAAGCCGAAGCACATCCAGATGACCGGCACGCGCAAGAACGCCAAGGCGCCGGCCGTGGGCGCCGCAGCGCGCGCGTCGGCCGGCTCATGCGCCTCGATCGCATCGATCAGCGCATGCCGGCGCCACACCAGCACAGCCAGCGCCGCCACGGCCACGGCCGCCGCCGCCGCCGCCGCGAAGCGCCAGCCGCCCCATACGGCACCGGCAACCAGGCAGGGCGGCGCCGCGGCCCAGCCCAGATTGCCGGACAAGCCGTGCATGGAAAATGCGTGGCCCAGGCGCACTTTGGAAACACGGCGGTTGAGCAGGCTGAAGTCGGCCGGATGGAACACCGAATTGCCCAGCCCGGCCAGTGCCGCGACCAGGAACAGCGCGCCATAGGAATTGGCGGCCGCCAGACTTAGCGCCGCCGCGACGAACAGCAGCAGGCCCGCGCACAGCACGCGAAAGGCGCCCGCCCGGTCCACGACGAAGCCGGCCAGCGCCTGACCGGTGCCGGACACGATGAAAAACATGCTCATGAGCGCGCCGGCCTGCGCGAAATTGATGCCGAACTCCTGCATGAGCCAGGGGAACAGCGGCGGCAGCAACAGGTGGAAAAAATGCGAGGCGCCATGCACCAGGCCGATTACCGCGATAACTTCGAATTCACGGCGGGGGGTAGTCAAACTGGCGGTAGTCATGCGGGACACGATGCCTGGAACGCAGAGCTGCGATTGTAGCCAGTGCGGCCGCGCACGGCGGGCCACAAATTGCGCCCTGCCCGCGCCAGCGCGCGCAATCCGGTTCATACTTGCGTGCCGGCAGTCGCCGGCTTTCGTTTTACCTCCCTGGATCACGCCGCAACATGTCCTCGCATACTGACGAACTCGCCCTGGTTGGCGACATAGGCGGCAGCAACGCGCGTTTTGCGCTGGTCGACGCAGGCCTGGTGCCGCGCGCCGAACGCTCTTTGCCCTGCGCGGATTTTCCCGACGTGGTGGCGGCCGCGCGCGCCTATCTGGCCGACGCCGGCGCCACGCCGCGGCGCGCCTGCCTGGCCGTGGCTACTCCCATCATCGGCGATCAGGTCAGTTTCACGAACAGTCCCTGGCAATTTTCGATCGAATCGACGCGCGCCGCGCTGGGGCTGGAGCGCCTGTTGCTCATCAACGATTTCACCGCCCAGGCCTGGGCCTTGCCGCATCTGAAGGCGTCCGACCTGCGCAAGGTGGGCGGCGGCAGGCAGGTGCCGGGCGCGCCTCTGGGCGTGCTCGGACCCGGCACCGGGCTGGGTGTATCCGGGCTCGTCCCGGCCGGCAAATCCTGGGCCGCACTGCAAGGCGAAGGCGGCCACGCCAGCTACAGCCCCGCCAACGACTACGAAGCCAGCATATTGCGCGCGGTATGGCGGCACCACCCGCACGTTTCCTGCGAGCGGCTCGTGTCCGGCATGGGACTGCCCTACCTGTACCAGGCCATGGCGGCGCTGGAAGGCCGCCTGGGCGAAGCACCGGCCGCCGCCGCCATCACCGAGGCGGCCCTGACCGGCACCGACACGCTGTGCCACAGCGTGCTCAACACCTTCTGCGCCATGCTCGGCACGGTGGCCGGCAACCTCGCGCTCACGCTGGGCGCGCGCGGAGGCATATATATCGCAGGCGGCATCGTGCCGCGCCTGGGCGATTTTTTCCTGCGTTCGCCGTTTCGCGAGCGCTTCGAAGCCAAAGGCCGCTATCAGGCCTATCTGTCGGAAATTCCGACCTATGTGATCCAGTCCAACTCGTCCGGCCTGCTGGGTGCCGCCTGGGCGCTCTACAACGGCAATTCGCCGCATTGAGCGGCCCCGGCGGCCGCGCCGCCGCCGCCACAGCGCGGCCGCCAGGACACGGCGCAGCGGCCGTTCATCCGATCCGCAAACCATCAGGAGAATATCGTGCAGCCACTGACCTCCAGCCCCGCTTACCAGGCGCTGCAGGACGCATACGAACGCCTGCGCCACATCCCCATGCGCGAACTGTTCGCGGCCGACGCAACGCGCTTCGAGCGCTTTTCCTGCGCCGCGGCGGGGCTGTTCCTGGATTATTCGAAAAACCGCCTGGACGCCTCCAGTCTGGACGCCCTGCTGGCCCTCGCGCGCGAGCGCGGGGTCGTCGAAGCGCGCGCGGACATGTTTGCCGGTGCCGTGATCAACCGCACCGAACAGCGCGCCGTGCTGCATACCGCGCTGCGCAACCGCTCCGGCGCGCCGGTGCTGGCGGGCGGCCGCGACGTGATGCCGGAGGTCCTCGAAGTGCTGGCGCGCATGGCGGCTTTCGTGGCCGACGTGCGCCAAGGCCGCTGGACCGGCTATACCGGTGAGGCCATCAGCGACGTGGTGAACATAGGCATAGGCGGGTCCGATCTGGGCCCGCTCATGGTGTGCGAGGCGCTGCGGCCGTATGGCCATGCGCGGCTGAACCTGCACTTCGTGTCGAACGTGGATGGCGCGCAACTGACCGAAGTGCTGCGCCGCGTGCGCGCGCAAAGCACTTTGTTCGTGATCGCGTCGAAAACCTTCACCACGCAGGAAACCCTCACCAACGCCAGAAGCGCGCGCGCCTGGCTGCTGGCCGCAGGCGCTCTGCCCGAACACGTGGCGCGGCATTTCGTGGCGGTATCCACCAATGCCGAAAAGGTGGCGGCATTCGGCATCGACACGCGCAACATGTTCGGCTTCTGGGAATGGGTGGGCGGACGCTATTCGCTGTGGTCGGCGATAGGGCTGCCCATCGCGCTCTATACCGGCATGGACAATTTCGAACAACTGCTTGCCGGCGCCCATGCCATGGACCAGCACTTCCGCGACGCGCCGCTGGAGAACAACCTGCCTGTGCTGCTCGCCATGCTGGGCATCTGGTATGTGAATTTTTTCGGCACCAGCAGCCAGGGTGTGGCGCCCTATTGCCAATATTTGCACCGGCTGCCGGCCTATCTGCAGCAGCTGGAAATGGAAAGCAACGGCAAATCCGTGCAAATGGACGGCAAGCCGGTCGAATACCCGACCTGTCCGGTCATATGGGGCGAACCCGGCACCAATGGCCAGCACGCGTTTTTCCAGTTGCTGCACCAAGGCACCGCGCTGATACCCGTGGATTTCATCGCGCCCCTGCGCGCCCATCATGCGCTGGCCGAACACCAGTTGCTGCTGCTGGCGAATTGCTTTGCCCAGACCGAAGCGCTCATGCGCGGCAAAACCCCGGCCGAAGTGCGCGCCGAACTGAGCGCCCAAGGTCTAAGTGGCGAGGCGCTCGAAACATTGTTGCCGCACAAGGTATTCGGCGGCAACCGGCCCAGCAATACCTTGCTCATGGACGCGCTCACGCCGCAAACCCTGGGCGCGCTGATTGCGCTCTATGAACACAAAACTTTCGTTCAGGGCGTGGTATGGGGCGTCAATTCATTCGACCAGTGGGGGGTGGAACTGGGCAAACAGCTGGCCGGAAAGATAGAGCAGGAATTGCGCTCGGGCCAGATTGGCGCGCACGACGCCTCCACCGCGGGTCTGATGCGCAAAACGCTGGCCGCGCTGGGCTGAAACTGCGCGAACAGCCCCGGCGGCGCAATTCCGCCGGGGCCTGCGCGCCCATCCATGCGCCCAGCGGCCCGGCCGCGCGCCGGCCAGCGCGGGGCACGGAATCCGGGCCGTCCGGCACACCCGCGCCCTGCCCGCGCCCGGCAATTCCGGCCGCATCGCGCGCCGGGCCGCCCCGGCTGCCCGCGCGACGGTCCGCGGGGACTTGAATTTCCTGCAGCCGTCTTCATGTTCGCGACAGCGTGCCGCGCACCCGCGGCGAGTCAGGTCAGGTCAGGTCAGGTCAGGTCAGGCCAGGTCAGGTCAGGTCAGGTCAGGTCAGGTCAGGTCAGGAACATCATGCCAAACCCGCTCCATATCGTTTGCCCGCATTGCCAGTCCACCAACCGTGTGCCGGCCGAGAGGCTGTCCGACGCGCCGGTATGCGGGCGCTGCAAGGCGCTGCTGTTCGACGCTCACCCGGTGGCTTTGGACGAAGCCGGCCTGATGCGCCACCTCGAACATGGCGACATCCCGCTACTCGTGGATTTCTGGGCGCCCTGGTGCGGCCCCTGCCGCAGCATGGCGCCGCATTTCGAGCGCGCCGCGGCCCAACTCGAACCCGCCGTGCGCCTCGCCAAGGTCGACACCGAAGCGCAGCCCGCGCTGGGACAGCGCTACGCCATACGTTCCATCCCCAGCCTGCTGCTGTTCCGCGCCGGCCGCGAAATCGCACGCAGCGCCGGCGCCATGGACGCCGCCGCCCTGGTGCGCTGGACGCGCGCGGCGCTCGCCGGCCGGGTTTGAGCCGCCGCGCCGGGGCGCTGCCTGGCCCGCTGCATCCAGAGTCGCCTGGCAACGCCGGCCGTTCCTGCGCCTTGCGCCGCCTTGGCCCGAGGCGGCTATTCCGGCGCCAGACCATGCTCAACAGCCGCCGCCGATCGCCGGACGTGGCCTCAAATGCCGGACGGGGCATTTTGCCTCGTCCGCAACATTTCCATCCGCCGTCGATATCCCAGCGGGCGTGCGGCAACCTTCACGCGCATGCGCGCGGCAACGGTCCGCGTGCAAAATACCGGCTGCGCGTCACGGCACAGGCCATGCCGGGACAGCATGCGATAACTCGATGGTCTGGACAGGTACGCGATGGACGAAGTGCAACTGTTTGCCGGCACGCTGGCCACCCTGCCGCCCGAGGGCGCGCCCAGCGGAATTTTCAAGCAGGCCCTGGTGTGCGCCATGGAACTTGGTCCGGAAGGCCTGGCCGGGGACGTGCAGGCGGACCGGCGCGCCCATGGCGGGCCCGAAAAAGCGCTGTGCCACTATCCGGCACAGCATTACGGCGCGCTGGCCCGGCGCTTCCCTGCTCTGGCCGCGCTGCTGCTGCCGGGCAGCCTGGGCGAGAACCTCAGCACCGGCGTATGGGACGAACACAGCGTGCACATCGGCGACGTGTATGCGCTGGGCGAGTGCCGCCTGCAGGTGAGCCAGCCGCGCAGCCCGTGCTGGAAAATCGACCACAAACTGGGCGTTGCCGATGTCGCGCGGCATATCGCCGAAGAAGGCATTACAGGTTGGTATTACCGCGTGCTGGCGGGCGGGCGCGTCGCACCCGGCATGCGCTTCGAGTTGCTGGAGCGCAACACGGCCGCGGTATCCGTGGCGCGCCTGTGGCGCGTGCATCGCGCGCACCGGCCCGATGTGGCAGAACTGCGCGCCGTGGCGGACGCACCGGGGCTCGCGCCGCTATGGCGCAAAAAGCTGCTGGAACGCCGTTCCTGGCTGGATAAACTGGCGGGGCGCTGAGCCGGCACCGCTTGGCGGCGGGCGGCAGGAAATAAAGACTGTTGCGCGCGGCGCTCAGCCGCAGAATTGGCGTACGCGGCTTTCCGCGGCCTGGGCGGCGCCCGCGTCGCTGGCGGTTTTGACCTGGGCAAGTTCGGAGCGTGCGGTTACGCAACGCCCGGCCGAGTTCGTTCCGGCATGCACCAGATGGGCCGCCGGCGGTATGCCCTGCGCCTGACCGATATTCGGCGCTTGCGGGCTGCGCAGCCAGTTTGCGGTTGCCGTGCCAATTGCGGCGGCGGCCAGAAGCGGAGCGATGAGCGGCAAACTTTTAGCCATGTTCCGAGTGCGATGTGCAAATTCCAGGGTCGGCTCGACAGGTGGTTTTCTCGCTGCCGGTTGCGTCCGGCATGGAAGCGAAGCCGCATTATGCCCGTCCATCGAACATGGATATGTGACTTCTGCATCGCCTCGCGTGCCGCATCTAAAAATCTCCGGCAGGCACCGCGGCGGCAGCCATAAAGCGCACGGCCGCATGCCGGCGAAAAGCAGCGCATTGCAGCAGCGGCGCGCGTTTCCGCCCAAACCGCCAGGTATCGGGCCGCGCACCGGCGATGCCATAAGCATGGCCCGGACCGGCGCGAAATCACCCCGATCAAGGCAGCCCGGGGACGCGAAAATCAGAACTTCAGGACAGACTATCGACACGCGTGCGGAGCGCCCGTTCGCGATGCCGCCAACTACGGCGCTTGCACGGCACGCGGCCGGACCGACGCTACGGCAATGCGCGCGACAACCCTGCAGGGTTTAGGTGTATTCGCAGCGGCAAGGACCTCGCGGGCGCCCTACCCGGCCCCGTTCGCGGGCGCCCTGGGCGGGACGGCGCAGTCAGGTGTCGCGCACGCCCAGTTTGCGCAACAGGATTTCCATCGGGCAAAAGCGCGTAAACCCGCTTTGCAAGAGGTTGAAGCCCACGAAAGCCGTGAACCACAGCCAGTTGCGATGCAGGAACAGCGGGCTGCCCTCCACGCCCAGGGCCAGCGACAGCAGTACGAAACTTCCGGCGATCACACGGATAGAGCGGTGCAT
>JAEUNN010000025.1 GCA_016791085.1 Rhodocyclaceae bacterium
CGACCGGCGCGGCGCTGCCGTCCTGCATGCGGAACAGCCCGTCGGCGCCGCGCACGAGCTGGTCTTCGGGCGGATTGACCAGCTTGACGCGGCCTATCGCATTGACCACGTTGCGGCCGCCGCTATTGGGCAATACCGTGATGGTGCCGTCGCGGCCCACGCTCACGGCACTGTCGGGCGGAATCGAAATGGTGCCGCCGTCGCTCGCGACCGGGATGCCGGAGCGCGTCTGCAGCAGGCCGTTGGGGTCGGTCGTGAGGCTGCCGTCGCGCGTGTAGGCTTCGCTGCCGTCCGGCATCGCCAGCGCGATCCAGCCCGCCCCCTGTACCGCCAGATCCAGCGGGCGGCCGGTCTGGGTGACGGCACCGGGCGTGAATACGTCCTTCACGCTGGCATCGACCACGAAGGCGCGCGAGGGCAAGGACGACGACAGCACCGGCACCGCGCGCAGGCGGTGTTCCTGCGCGCGGTAGCCGGTGGACTCGGCATTGGCGAGGTTCTGCGCGGCGGCCGCCTGACGGTTCATGGTGTGCGACGCGCCGGTCATGGCGATGTAGATATAGCGGTCCATGGCGATTGTGGTTCAGTGGCTGGGGGCGGGGGCTTAGCGCAGGCTCACCAGGGTCTGCAGCAGTGAATCCTGCGTCTTGATGGATTGCGCGTTGGCCTGGTAGGAACGCTGCTGGGTAATCATGGCGACCAGTTCGGCGGTCAGATCGACGTTGGAATCTTCCGTCGCGCCGGATTGCAGCACGCCCAGGCTGCCGGTATTCGGCGCACCCACCAGCGGCGGACCGGAGGTGGCGGATTCCGCCCAGCGGTTGCCGCCCAGTTGTATCAGCCCGCCCGGCGCACGGAAATTGGCCAGCACGATTTGCCCCAGATTGCGCGACTGGCCGTTGGAATAGCGGCCCTGGATGACGCCGTCGGTGCCGACGCTGAGCCCGGCCAGGCGGCCCGAAGAATAGCCGTCCTGGCTCATGGAATTGACGCCGAAGGACGAGCCGTACTGGGTGGTGGAGGCAAAATCCAGCGTGAAGTCGAAGGTCGTGACGGCGCCCGTGGTGATCGCGAAAGACTGCGCCACGGTCGATGCGCCGGCCACGCCGCCTACCGCGGTCAGGCTGCCCGTGGAGGTGAAATCCATGGTCGTGGGTCCGGCCGCCGCGCCGCCATCCATGGTCGTGTACAGATCCCAGGAATTGGGCGTCGCGGTTTTCACGAAATACATCGACAACACGTGCGGATTGCCCAAGGTATCGAAAGTGGTGACCGAGGACGAGGTGTTGAAGGTGCGCGTATCGGTGGCCAGGAAAGGCGCCACCGTGGGGGTGGAATCGCGCGAATCCAGGTTCAGCGTGACCGATGCCGTGGTGGTCGCGCGCGGCGTCAGGTCGGCGCTATTTACCTGCAAATCCACCGGCGCCGCCGGCACGATGTTGCCGTTGGCGTCGGCGGCGTAGCCGGTCAGGCGCCGGCCGGTCGGGTTCACGACGAAGCCGTTCTTGTCCACGCTGAACTGCCCGTCACGCGAATACACGATGTCGCCGTTGTCGGACAGGCGGAAAAAGCCCTGGCCGTTGATGGCCACGTCGAGCGGATTGTTGGTGGCCGTCAGGTTGCCCTGGGTGAATTCCTGCGCCACGGCATTGACGCTGGTGCCGATGCCGATCTGCCCGCCCGCGCTGCTGGACAGCGAGGACGCGAACATGTCGGCGAATTGCGCCCCGGCCTGTTTGAAGCCGACGGTGGTCGAGTTGGCGACGTTGTTGCTGATCGCATCGAGCGCGCGCGAGGCGCCGTTCAGTCCCGAGAGGCCTTGCTGGAAGCTCATGTGAGTGACTCCTAGAGAATTTGTTTGATGTCGTCCATGTGCACGCTGCCCAGCGTGCCCAGATTCAGGTTCAGCACGCCGCCGCTGCGCGCTACGCTGGTCACCACGCCGTATTCGAGCGCGCTGGCGCTCACCGTGGCGTTGCCGCGTACCGCCGTGACGGCCAGCGTGTAGCGGCCGTCGGCCGCGCGCGTGCCGTTGTCGGTGGTTCCGTCCCAGCTGTAGTTGTACGTGCCGGCATCCTTGCCGCCGAGGTCCACGCTGCGCACGGTGATGCCGTTGGCGTCGCGTATGGACAGGGTCAGGTGGTCGGCCGACTGCGGCAGTTCGACGCCCATCATGGCGCGTCCGCCGGCCAGGTCGATTTGCGATCCCGGCACCAGCACGCCGCGCCCCACCAGTGCCGCCGCCTGCATGGTCTGTTCGGCGGTGCTGTTGCTGGTGAGCGCCGTGAGCGCGGTATTGAGCCGCTCTATGCCGTCCACGGTGCTGATCTGCGCGAGCTGCGAGGTGATTTGCGCGTTATCGAGCGGGTTCAGCGGGTCCTGGTTCTTGAGCTGGGTGGTAAGCAGCATCAGGAAGCGGTTCTGCGTATCCGCGCTGCTCGCGCCGCCTGCTTCGGCGCGCGCGCCGTTCAGGCTGGCGAACAGGTCCGCGGCCGAGGTGGTGTTCTGCACGGTGGTCATGGTCAGGCTCCGGACTGGCCGATCTGCAGCGTCTTGAGCAGCAGACCTTTGGCCGTGTTCATCATTTCTACGTTGGACTGGTAACTGCGCGAGGCGGAAATCATGTTCACCATTTCCTCCACGACATTCACGTTGGGCATGGATACATAGCCTTCGGCATTGGCGGCCGGGTTGTGCGGTTCGTAAATCTGGCGCAGCGGCGCGGCGCTTTCGACCACCCGCGTCACCTGCACGCCCTGCGCTTCCGGACCGGCTACCGGCTGTGCCATGAACACCACCTGCTTGGCACGGTAGGGCTGGCCGTTGCTGGTGACCACGCTGTCGGCGTTGGCAAGGTTGCTCGATACGGTGTTGAGCCGCACGGACTGCGCGGTAAGCGCGCTGCCGGCGATCGTGAATACGTTGAACATGCTCATGGCGGCTGCCTCACTGTCCCTGTATGGCTTGCTGCAGGGTGCGCAGCACGCCATTCACGAAGGTCACGCCGGCTTCGTAATGCACGGTGTTTTCCGCGAATATGGCGCGCTCCACATCCAGATTGACGGTATTGCCGTCCACACTGGACTGCACTTCGCCGCGATACAGGGCTTCGGCGGCGTGCGCGCCCGGCTGCGGCGGGGCCAGGTGGCGCGGGTCGGTACGCAGCACCGGCAGGGCATTGACGCCGCGTCCGGCCAGCGCATCGGCCAGGGCGGACCGAAAATCCACGTCCTTGGCCTTGAATTGCGGCGTGTCCGCGTTGGCGATGTTGGACGCGATCAGCTGCTGGCGGAAAGCGCGCAGCCCCAGTGCGGTCTGGTGAAATTTCAGCGCCTGATCGAATTTCTGCACCATGGACGTTTCCCGTAAGCGGTGGTTGCGGCTGTCTATGCACCAAACGTGCCAGGCATGTTAGCCGCGCCGGCGCGGCAAGGATTTCCGGAGCAGGCGGCGAAACCGGGCGCTTTCCGCTGCCGCCGGCAAGCGCGCGGCAATAGTTGCCGGCAGCCGGCGAACCGGTGCCGGAGCATGCCGCGCCTATGCCGCGCGCGTGGGTGCCGGACGGCGCGGAGGAGGCGCGAAGCGCGGCCCGGAACGCCAGCCAGGCCTGCCGCGCGGCCTGCCGGGCTGTGCCTGCCGCGCCTGCTGGAATGAGCCCGGAATTGGCCGGGCCGCCGTGTCCGATGCCGGCCGCATGGCCGGCAATGCCGTCCGAGTGGGTCCGAAACACAACGCTGCATGAAATGCCGTGCGATTTGACCGCTATTCACCTGTTTGCGGTGGCGCGAATCGTGCTTTTATCTCAGCGTGCTTTCTTTCGCCGAGGTAGGCCATGCGAACCGACATTCTGCGCTGGACCCTGATGTTGCTGTCCGTACTTCTGGTTGCGCCGTCCCTGGCCAATACCGTACAGATGCGTCACGTGGTGGAAGAATTCGTGCGCGCGCAAACCCAGGGTTTGCCCGGCGCCGTGACAATCAGTGTGGGCAGTGTCGATCTGAAGGCGAATTTTTCCGCCTGCCGCGACATGCAGGCGTTTTTGCCGCCCGGCAATCGCCTGTGGGGCCGCAGCATAGTCGGCGTGCGCTGTAGCGGCGAGCGGGCCTGGACCTTGTACGTGCCGGTCACCGTGAAGGTGGCGGGCGAATATTTCGTGACCACGCGCGCGATTGCGGCCGGCGAAGTGATTTCCGATTCCGACCTCACGCGCATGAATGGCGATCTGACCGATCTGCCCCCTGGTGTGGTGACCGCGCCGGCCCAGGCCGTGGGCCGCAGCATGAGCGTGGGCACCCAGGCCGGGCGCCCGCTGCGCGCCGACATGCTGCGTCAGGCCTATGCCGTGCAGTCCGGGCAGAGCGTGAAATTGCACGCACGCGGCAATGGTTTCGATGTTTCCAACGAAGGCCGCGCGCTGGCCGCTGCGCAGGACGGCCAGGTGGTATCCGTGCGCACCCAGAGCGGCAGCACGGTGAGCGGCGTGGCACGCAGCGGCGGTGTGGTCGAGGTGCGTTTCTGAGCGGGATGGATGTGGCGGGCGGGCGCCGGCAAATTGGGGTAAGCGCTAAAATCACGGTGTCAGAAAAATTCTTACACAAACCCTCTAAAGATTTTCGCGAGCCAGCCGAAATCTGCCACATGAACATCAACGCTGAAAGGATGCCGCTGTGAAAGTCGATGGAACGGGCAAACCCCTGGCCCCCCCCGCCAATGTTGCGCCACGTGCCGGAGCAAGCGCCAAAACCGGCGAAGTTTCGAATGCTGCCGCACCGGGTGCCACGGTTGCATTGTCACCGCTGTCGAGCAGCCTCAAAGAGGTCGAATCCAGTCTCACCAATGCACCGGTCGTGGAT
>JAEUNN010000031.1 GCA_016791085.1 Rhodocyclaceae bacterium
CGGTACAGCGCGATCAACTGCTGCGCCAGCGCCTGCGCGGACAGATGTTCCACCGCGCGGCGTGCGGCTTCGCGCATGGCGGTGGCCGCGCCGGGCTCGGCCAGGGCGTCCAGCCGGCCGGCCAGTTCCTGCGTGTCGAGCGCATCGCATGTGTAGCCGTTGTCGCCGGCGCGTATGAATTCCGCGGCGCCGCAACTGCGCGACACGATAGCCGGCAGGCCGCAGGCCAGCGCTTCCAGCGCGGCGTTCGGGAAGGGGTCGTACAGGCTGGGCAGCACGAACGCGTCGGCGGCGCCCAGAAACGGCCGTACGTCCTTCTGCGGCCCGAAAAATTGCACGCGGCCGGACAAGCCGCGCCGCCCGGCTTCCTGCTGCAAGGCCGGCAGCTGTTTGTCGGCGCCGACGATCCAGAACCGCGCGCGCTGGCGCATCGCCTGCGCGGCCTGCAGAATTTGCGCGACGCCCTTGCGCGCAAAACCCGATCCGACGAACACATACACCATGTCGTCGTCCGCGACGCCCAGTTCCGCGCGCTTGGCGGCGCGGTGCAGATCGCGCAGTGCGGGGGAAAAACGCGCCAGGTCGAGGCCGTTGTATATCACGTGCAATTTGTGCTCGGGCAGGCCGAAGCGGCGTGCCATGTCGTCGCGCACCATGCAGGAATTGCAGATCACGGCGGCCAGGCGCGGGTGACGCAACATGCCGGCTTCGGCGCGCAGCGTGTAGCGATGCCAGGGCGACCAGGCCTGCGCCGCGGCGGCGAGCCGGGGCAGCGCGCGCCGGCGCAATTCCAGCCAGGTGGCATGGACGCCGTCGCCGGCGCGGAAAATGTCGCAGCCGGGGATGCGCTCGTGGCTTTGCACGAGGTCGAAGCCGGCAGCGCGCGCGCACGCCAGCGCGGCGCGTGCGAACCCCGCGTCGCGCCACAGGCGGCCCAGGTAAAACGGGTCGCAGCGCAAAAACTCCTGGCCGGGCTGTTCGGCGCCGGCCCAGCGCCGGGCGATCAGCCCGACTTCCAGGCCTTCGTCGCGCATGGCCGCGACGGCGCGCTCGACGAAGCGCTCGGCGCCGCCGTAGGGGTTGTATACCTGGCGTATGACGGCCAGTTTCACGCGCGCGGCGCCGTCTGGAGCGCGCTGCGCCGCCCGGTCCGGCCGCGCCGGCGTGACGGCGGCGGGCAGCGGCAAGCGCCGGCAAGCCTCAGCGGTTGAACCATGCGAGCCGCACGTGCGGACCTTCGATATCCAGGCGCGCACTGCGCCCGCACGCGAAATCCAGGCCCAGCCAATGCGTGGACGGGACGCCCAGCAGCCGGCCGCTAATTACGCGCAGCGGCCCGCCGTGCGCCACGATGGCCAGTGCGGCCGGCTGGTCGGCGCTCAGTTCCTGGTAGGCCGACCAGACGCGCGCGGCCAGCGCTTCCATGCTTTCGCCATTGGGCGCGGAAAATTTCAGCAGGTCGCGCCGCCAGGATTCAAAGGCGCCGGGCGGCAGGCCATTGATGGGCTGCATTTCCCAGTCGCCGAAATCGAGTTCCGCCAGGCGTTCGTCCTGTATCGGGTCTTCATGCAAAGCCTGGGCGAGCAGGCGCGCGCGCTGCAGCGGGCTGGTCGCCACGCGCAGGCCGGCCGGCAAAAATCGCAATAGCCGCGCGGCGACTTCGGCGGGGTCTTCCAGTAGCGCCAGATCGGTGGCGCCGTAACACACGCCGGGCGGTACGTCCGGACGCGGGTGGCGGATCAGGAATAGTTGCATGGCTGGTGGCAGCTCGCCCAGAGAGGCCGAATTTTCGCACAGCACGCTACAATCGGCCGCCTATGCGACCGCCTGTGCTGATATTGCTGCTGGTGCTGGTGTCCGCCGCCGCCCTGGCGGGGGCGCTCGCCACCGGATCCAGCGCCGTGTCGCTGCGCGAGGCTTGGGCCGGCGACGCAACGGCGCGCGCAATTCTGCTCGAACTGCGCGTGCCGCGCGCCGCCACCGCCTATGCCTGCGGCGGCCTGCTCGCGCTTTCCGGCGTGCTCATGCAGGCGCTGTTGCGCAATCCGCTGGCCGACCCCTATGTGCTGGGAATTTCCGGCGGCGCGGCCACCTTCGCGCTGCTGTGCATCGCGCTCGGCCTGGCCGCGCCGCTGGTGGCCGCCGGCAGTTTCGCCGGCGCCGTGCTGGCGACCGCGCTGGTATTTGCGCTCGCCAGCGTACGTCACGATTTCGCGCCGGCGCGGCTATTGCTGACCGGCGTGGTGCTGGCATCGGGCTGGGGCGCCGCGATCAGTCTGTTGCTCGCGCTGGCCCCGCCTTCAGGCATACAAGGCATGGTGTTCTGGCTGCTGGGCGATCTGTCCGCCGCGCAGGCGCCGGGCTATGCCTGGGCCGCGTTGCTCGCCGCCTGCTTGCTGGCGTTCGCGCTGGCGCGCTCGCTCAACCTGCTCGCGCGCGGCGCGGTACTGGCCGGTGCGCTCGGCGTGGACGTGGTGCGCCTGCGCCGCGGCCTGCATCTGCTGGGTTCGGCTTGCGCCGCGGTGGCCGTGTCCAGCGGCGGCAGCATAGGGTTCGTGGGACTGGTGGTGCCGCATTTGCTGCGCCTGGCCGGCCTGCGCGACCATCGCTGGCTGGTGCTGGCGGCACCGCTCGCGGGCGGCGCACTGCTCACGGTCGCCGATACCGCGGCGCGCACCATTATCGCGCCGCAACAGCTGCCGGTGGGTGTGCTCACCACCTTGTTGGGTGTGCCGCTGTTCCTCTGGCTGTTGCGGCGTGACGCGGTGCGCTGACATGGATACGCCCCTGCTCGAAGCCGTGGCGCTCAGCGTGGGGCGCGGCGAACGCATGTTCTGCACGCGCCTCGCGCTCAACTTGCGCGCGGGCGAAATGTGGGCCGTGCTGGGCGTCAATGGGGCCGGCAAAACCACCTTGCTGCACACCCTGGCCGGACTGCTCGCGCCGGCTGCCGGCCAGGTTCTGCTATGCGGCAGCGACCTGCGCGCCGTGTCGCGGCGCTGGATCGCCCGCCACCTGGGGCTCATGCCCCAATACGTGGACGACCCGTTTCCGGCCACGGCCTTCGAGGAAGTGCTGGCCGGGCGCCATCCGCACCTGCCGGCGCTGGCCTGGGA
This sequence comes from Rhodocyclaceae bacterium, assembly GCA_016791085.1. Classification (GTDB taxonomy): domain Bacteria; phylum Pseudomonadota; class Gammaproteobacteria; order Burkholderiales; family Rhodocyclaceae; genus JAEUNM01. The sequence goes on from JAEUNN010000031.1 coordinate 3,117, forward strand.
AAGCGCCGCCGACGAACAGTGTGCGCACGAGGCGCTGGCCGCCGTGGGACTGGCCGCCGCGGCAAACCG
>JAEUNN010000058.1 GCA_016791085.1 Rhodocyclaceae bacterium
GTCGCCATCGACACCAAACACGTCAAGACCGACGTGCTGGTCGAAAATGGCGGCACCGTGGTGATAGGCGGCATCTATGCGCAGGACGAGCGCAAGACTCAGACGCGCATTCCCTTCCTGGGCGATTTGCCCTACATAGGCTTCCTGTTCCGCAATACGACCCAGGTGAACAACCGCTCGGAACTGCTCATTTTCATCACGCCGCGCGTCGTGACCGACGCGCTGACCGCGCGCTGAATCAGGCGCCGCGCGCGGTGCATGCACGCCCCTGAAGTACAATCCGGGGCGTGAAAAGCTCCGAAAACATCTATCTCGTGGGGATGATGGGTGCCGGCAAGACCACGGTCGGCCGGCAACTCGCCCGCAAGCTCAAAAAGCGCTTCATAGACTGCGATCACGAAATGGAGCGCCGTCTGGGCGTGTCCATACAGCGCATTTTCGAGCACGAAAAGGAAGAAGGTTTCCGCCAGCGCGAAACCGCGCTGCTGCGCGAACTGGTGCGGGAGCGCGACGTGGTGCTGGCGACCGGCGGGGGCATCGTTCTACGCCCGGAAAATCGGACTTTGCTGGCCGAGAACGGCTTCGTCGTGTATTTGTGCATCGCCCCGGGCGTACTCTGGGAGCGCTTGCGCAATGATCGCCACCGGCCGCTGCTCAAGGTCGAAGATCCGCGCCAGCGCATCATCGACCTGTACAACGCGCGCGACCGCCTGTACCGCGAAGTCGCCACGGTAATCGTGCAGGGTGGCCACCTGGGCCTCATGGGCGTAGTCCGGCGGGTCGAACGCGAGTGGCGCACCGGCGTGTCCAAACCGGGCGCGAGCGGGGAAATGCGCGTTTCTCATTCAGGCGTTCCCGGCCTTCAAGCGGGTGGATCGGACTTGTCAGGCATGCAAACCCTCAATGTAGATCTCGGCAGTCGCAGCTATCCCATACATATCGGGCCCGGACTGTTGCGCCGGCCGGACCTGGTGTTATCGCATTTGCGCACGCGACGTGTCGTCATCGTGAGCAATGAAATCGTCGCGCCGCTCTACCTTGGCGTGCTGCGGGAAGCGCTGGCCGGGGCCGGCGTCAGTTGCGCCGACATCATCCTGCCCGACGGCGAGGTGCATAAAACCAGCGCCAGCCTCAATCGCATTTACGACGCGCTGCTCGAACAGCGCTGCGAGCGCTCGACCACGCTGATCGCCCTGGGCGGCGGCGTGATCGGCGATCTGTGCGGCTTTGCCGCCGCCACCTATCAGCGTGGCGTGCCATTCATCCAGATTCCCACCACCTTGCTGGCGCAGGTCGATTCCTCGGTGGGAGGCAAAACCGGCATCAACCATCGTCTCGGCAAGAACATGATAGGCGCCTTCTACCAGCCGAAACTGGTGCTGGCCGATACCGAAACGCTGAACACCTTGCCGCCGCGCGAATTCAGTGCGGGTCTGGCGGAGGTGATCAAATATGGCCTGATCCGCGACCGCGCATTTCTGGACTGGCTGGAGTCAAATATGGCGCGGCTCATGGAACGCGAGCCGGACGCGCTGGCCTATGCGATTCAACGTTCCTGCGCAAGCAAGGCGGCCATCGTGGCGGAGGACGAAACGGAAACCGGCAACCGCGCATTGCTCAACCTGGGGCATACCTTCGGCCACGCGATTGAAACCGGCAGCGGTTATGGCGTGTGGTTGCACGGCGAAGCGGTGGCAGCCGGCACGCTCATGGCTGCCGAACTGTCACGCAGCCTGGGCTGGATCGGCGATGACGACGTCGCGCGCGTGCGGCGGATTTTTGCGGCAGCCGGATTACCCCTGATTGCGCCGTCCATGGGCGTCGCGCGCTATCTGGAATTGATGGCGCACGACAAAAAAGTGCAGGCCGGCCGCCTGCGCCTTATTTTGCTGCGCGCGCTCGGCGATGCGGTGATTTGCGACAACGCCGATCCGGACGCCATCGCCGCGGCGATTTCCATCTGCTGCCTCGAACATGCCTGAACTCGCGCCCTACGCCGCGAGCGACCGGAACACGCGCGGCCGGCGTCATGCCGAAGCGCCGCCGGCCGAGCGCGGCGAATTTCAGCGCGACCGTGACCGTATCGTCCATTGCACTGCGTTCCGCAGGCTGGAATACAAAACCCAGGTATTCGTGAATCATGAAGGCGACCTGTTCCGCACGCGGCTCACGCACAGCATAGAAGTCGCGCAAATCGCGCGTTCCATCGCGCGTGCGCTGCAGGCCAACGAAGATTTGGCGGAAGCCGTGTCGCTGGCGCACGATCTCGGCCACACACCTTTCGGCCACGCCGGGCAGGATGCCCTGAACGAATGCATGCGCGACTACGGCGGCTTTGAACACAACCTGCAAAGCCTGCGCATCGTCGATCAGTTGGAACAGCGCTACGGTGCATTCGACGGACTCAACCTGAGCTTCGAAACGCGCGAAGGCATACTCAAGCACTGCGCGCCAGCCAAGGCGCGCGAACTGGGCGAACTGGGCCGGCGCTTCCTGGACCGCACCCAGGCTACCCTGGAAGCGCAAATCTGCAATCTTGCGGACGAAATCGCCTACAACAATCACGACGTCGACGACGGTTTGCGTTCCGGCCTCATCACCCTGGAGCAGTTGCGGGAAGTGGATACCTATGCGCGTCCCGAGCGCCAAGTGCTGGCAGCCTTTCCGGGTATCAGCGGGCGCCGGCTGATACACGAAACGGTGCGGCGCATGATCAACACCCAGGTTACCGACCTGCTCGTCGAAACCCGCGGCCGCATCGCCCTGCACGCGCCGGGTTCGCCCGATGACGTGCGCGCGGCGCCGCCGCTGGTGGCCTACAGTGCCGACATGACGCAAGCGCAGCGCGAACTCAAACGCTTCCTGCGCACCGCCCTGTACCGCCACTTCCAGGTCAATCGCATGACCAACAAGGCGCGGCGCATCATTCAGGAACTGTTCGCGGCCTTCATGGAGGCGCCGGAACTTCTGCCGCCGCAATTTCTGGAAATGGCGCGTGCCGACAAGGCGCGT
>JAEUNN010000082.1 GCA_016791085.1 Rhodocyclaceae bacterium
CGAGCGCCAGCGCCAGCAGGTCCGCTTTGGCGAGGCCGGCGTCGCGCATCACGCGCGTCAATCTTTGCGCTCCGACCAGATTGTTTTCCATGATGGCCGGCGCACGGTAAGTGCCGTAAAACTGATTCACCAGTTCCGGCAGCCCGGCATCGGCCGGATCGGCGGCCGGCTGTTCGGCAGCGGACCGGGTCGTCTGGCTGGGAGCGGTCTGGACCGCGCCGCCCGTTTGATTCGCCGCCTGATCAGCCCCTGCATCGGGCGCCAGCGCGGGCCCGGGCGCCTTTGCGGGCGCGATGCAGCCGGCGCGCATCACGGCGCCGCGATTGACCGCCTGTACCGTGAAATAAGCGTCCGGGGAAATGGCCGTGACACCCCAGATTTTCCAGTCCAGCGGCGGGATTTCCATCTGCAGGCGGACCGGCTCGCCGGGACGGAAAGCGCGGTCCAGCCAGGCGCATTGGCGCGGCAACAGGCCGGCCGCCGCCGGTGCCGTGCCGGCCAGTGTTGCAAATTCGATGCGCAACAGACCGTCTTTTGCGCCCGCGACGGTAGCCATGTCGCTCACCTTGAATCCGCCGCGGCACACCAGCGGATAAAACTGGGTCTGGTTCCGCGCGACCTGCAGTTTCACGCTCTGTCCGGCCGGCACAGCCTGGCCCGGCGCCGGCTGCTGCGCCACGATGGTGCCGGGGCAAAAATCGTCCTCGCTCGCGGCGACGGTTTCCACGGGCACCTTCAGTTTGCGCACGCGCTGCAAGGCGGCCGATCGCGACTCGATCTGGCCGCGCAGATCGGGCATGTTTTTGAGCAGTGCTGCGGGCGGCTGCGCCTGCGGCGCCTTGGCGCCGCCGCTAGCGGTGGCGGCCGGCGGCGGCGCGGCGCCAGGCTCCAGCTTCGGTTTGGCGCCTTCGGGCGGCGGTGCTTCCGGCGCCAGCGCCGCGCCCCAGATGCGGACCTTTCCGTCCGCGCTGGCAATCGCCAGTTGCGCGGCCGCCGGGTTCAATGCCCAGGCGTTTATCCGCCCCCAGTCGCCGGAAATTTCCGCACTCGGCACAGCGCCGGACTGCCAGATTTTTAGTTTGTCGGCGCCGGACACGCCCGCCACGTCGCCCGCAGGCGAACGGAAGTGCATATCCGCGAGGCGCTCGCCGCCGGTTTCGAACTGGCCCGGCAAAAAGCTTTTGGTGCCGGCGTTCCACAGGCGCAGGGGCGCCGCCGCGCCGCGATTGCGGACCAGGAAACAAGCGCCGTCGCAGCATGCCGCCACGACTGCTCCCCCCTCCAGCAACTGCGCCGGAATGAGCGGCGCGTCGCTACGGAGCTTGGCGATATCCTTCAGGTCCAGTTCGCCGGATGCGCGCTTCAGGGCCAGCCATTTGCCGCCGGACAGGAACTCCACTTCCGCATATTTTTCCGCCGGCCGGGTCAGGCCGAGCGAGCGCCGTTCCGACGTGGAAATGAGGTTCACGTCGCCGCTGTCGCTCACCACCGCCAGCATCGCCATGTCGGGACGGAAGGCGATGGCGGTCACAGGCTGGTTCTGCACCAAGGCGGCCGGGAAACTGACCGGCGCGCTGCCATCGGCCGGCCAGATCGTTACGCCGCCCCGCGCGTCAGCATAGGCCAGGCGACGGCCCGGACCGAAACTGAAATTGCCGGGCCGGCCGTCCCAATCATCGACGGTGTGCATAAGTTTGCCGCTCGCTGCGTCCCAGACGCGCAGCTTGCGGTCACGGCCTCCGCTCGCGATGAGGCGGCCGTCCAGGCTATAAGCCAGGCCCAGACCGGCCGGGAGGTCGGCGCCGATTTCCATGACCAGATCCAGGCTGCCGTATTGCGGCGCGATCAATCCGGCTTCGACGCGTTCGCGCAGCGCCGGCACCTGCAAGGCCAGGCCGGCCGCGGCGACCAGCAGCGCGCAAGCCGGCAGCCAGCCGCGCAGCCCCATTAGCGGCAGGCCTTCGTGGAACAGCATGCGCCGCAGCCGTTGCGGCAGTATTTGCGTGAGCTTGTGCGCCACGCCGCGCTGCAAGAAGCCCATGAACAGCAGATCGCGCGGCAGGCGGCCGCGGTGCCGCGCCAGCCAGGTATCGCTGCGAAAGCGGCGCCACCGCGCGCGCAGCCGCGATCCGAGACCGGGCTCCAGCGCCACCTCGGCGAGCTGGTCGGCACCCGCCGCGGCCTTGCCCAGGCTGGCGTCGTCGATGCGGCGGCGGATTTCGGCATTGACGGCCGCGCGCCGGGAAGGGTCCAGGCGTTCCTGCAAGGCCGCGCGCAGCCAGTCCGGCCAAGTGCCGGCGCGGAACCACGGCAGGGCCGCCAGCGCCGCGGCACCGACCACGACCGCATCGCCGCCGGATACGAATAACGGCGCCAGCGCCAGCGTCAGCGGCCAGGACGGCACCGGAAATACCGCGCAGGCGCACAGCCACTGCAGGCGCGCCGTCCCCAAATATAACTCCAGTTCAAACAGCAGGCCAGCTATTTCCGGCGCCGGCGGAGCGGCCTGGCGCGCCACCCAGAGCGCGCCGCCGTCACGCAGGCGCGGCGGGTAAGTGGCCGGCCATTGCGGATCCAGCGTGAGCAGCGCGCGTTGCGCGGTAAGCCATTCCGCGGCGCTTGCGAGGGCCAGCAACTGTAGCGGCAGCACCAGTATGCCGCGCGCCGCGAGCCATCGCTCGGCGGCGCCCCAGCTCGGCACCGGGAGCGGCGTGAACAGCACGCAACCGGCGAAGGTGGACAGGCATTTCAGTCCGTCGCGCAGATCGCCTTTGAGCGGGTCGAGCAAGCTCGATGCATCGCCGAACATGAGCAGACGCCCGCCGGAGTGGCGCGTGGCAAGTTCGGCCAGGCGCAGACGGCGCCCCGGCGCGTCGCCGGGCGCGCGCTTGCCGCGCGGCAGGCGATAGTTGGTGCAGCGGGTCGGATCGCCCTGATAACGCCACACGTCCAGCGCCACGCCCTGGTGTTCCAGCACCAGCGCGATTTCTTCGGCCACGCGCGCCAGCTGGTCATGCGGCCCCTGGCGGTCGATCAAAAGCAAATATTCCGGGGTACCGCGACGCAAACGGTAGCGCGCCACGAATGCGCCGCCGGCACGCACGCTGGCGGCGATGGTGGCACCCAGTTCAAGCTCTTGCCGCTCGGTGTGGCGCGGCCGGCGCAATTCGCGCGCGACCAGGCGCAATAGCGGCTGGCGGCGGCTGAGCAGTTCGACCTGGCTGCCGAACAGCGTGCGTTGATCCAGCTGGGCATCGGTCATGAGGTTCTGCAGGGCGGCCCGGCGCAACGCGTAAGCCGCAAGCATGGCCGCCAGGATGAGCCCGCTGATCCAGCCCGCGCGATCCATCCAGGCGCGCACGAGGTGGCGCATGGGATGCGGCGCCGGCGCAATCACCGGCAGCGGCGGTACGCTGGCGGCGCCGGACGCGGACGCGCTGACCGCCGTAGCGGCGGCCCCGCCATCGACCGGCGTATCCGCGGGCTGTACTACAGGCGGCGCCTCCGGCACGGGCACCGTGACATGCGCGATCCAGGTAAGGAGACCGATCAACAACACGAAGCCGGCCAGGCCCAGCGCGGCCACTCGGCGCCGCCCCGTGCGCTGCGCGACGCGGCGCCGCACCTTGGCGGCGGGTGCGGCAATGCCGCCATGCGCCGGGGCCCATTTCTCCAGCAGTTCGGCAAAGCGCCTTTGCTGATCCGGCGTGCGGCTCACCAGGGGACGCAGCAATGCAAGGCGTGCCGCAAGGTCTTGCGGGCGCGCGCGCGCGGCGGTCAGGCCCAGCATTAAAGTTTGCGCGTGTATGAACTCGCGCGGGCCTATGCGGTAACCTTGATCGGACAGATAGTAAAGAAATTCCGCCACCGGATCGCCGGCATTATCCGCGGCGGCGGGCCTTTGCACACTGCCGGACATGTCGGCTCAGCCGGCCGGCCTGTCGCAAAATTCGGCCAGCCGCGCGCGCATGCTGCGCCTGTCGTCCTCGGTTTTGGCCAGGGCGTACAGGGCCCGGTCGCCGATTGCATATTGCCCGCGCAGCCCCACGCCGGTTTGCGCGCCCAGGCCGCTCATGGCATCGAGCCAGTTCAGCAATTCCGCGGTCGAGGGCTTTTTGGTCAGGTTGGCGCCGTCATCGCGCACGGCCGCGAAAAATTCCAGCGCCTCGGCCAGAAATTTTTGCCCCGGCGCAAAGCGCGGCAGGCGCCGGCAGGCAATGTCGGCCAGGCGCTCGGGCGACGGAAATTCGATATGGTGGTAGAGGCAGCGGCGCAGGAAGGGGTCGGGCAATTGTTTTTCCGAATTGCTCGTAATGATCACGATGGGCGCGCGCGCGTCGGGCGCGGCAATAATGCCGTCGCCTATTTCGGGTACGCGAAACTGACGGCGGTCTATTTCGTTCAGCAAATCGTTCGGAAAATCGCGCGGCGCCTTGTCGATTTCATCTATGAGCACAACCGAGCGGCGCGGCTTGTAATTCGCGTGATCGTGGCCGGGCGGCAGCCAGGGCGCCATGTCGGCGGCTTCGTTGGCGTGCAGGATGGCGAGGCCCAGCGCCTGATAGCGCACGAAGCGCCGCGCATCGAGCGCGCTGTCGCCGCCTTGGCCCGGGTCGCGCACCTGCGCCAGCGCAAAGCGCCGCACCGCATCGAAGCTGTAAAACAAATCCGTGGCCACGCTGGACGATTTGGTTTCGAACACCAGCGGCGACCCCAGCCCGAATTCGGCCGCCACGCGCCACGCCAGGGCGGTTTTGCCGGTGCCGGGCTCGCCGGTCAGCAGCAGCGGCATGCCCAGGAATACGGCGACATTGACAGCATCGCGCAGATCCGGATCGGCCATGTAATGCTCCGGCGCGCGCATGGCACTGCGGTCCATGGGCAGCATGGCGCTATCCAGATCGATGGCCGGCTCTACCGGTCCGGTGCCGCGAAACAGATCCAAGGTCATGAACACCTCCGCGTCGATAGTCGGACCGGCCCGCCGCGCGCAGTGCGTCAGGCACTGCGCGCGAGCAAAGGCAGCACAATATCCACGAATTCGCGCATGGAAAGACTTTCCGGCGCATCGCGAAACGCCTGGCGCAGCAAGTCGCTGTCCAGTTCGGCGTAGGCGCGCACTTCGTTAAGTCTTGCCCATTCCTGTATGTCCTTGAAGGCCACGCGCATGAGCGGCGCCGGACTGGCAACCCAGCCGCCCACCTTGCCTAGTTTCCAGAGTTTGATGGGATCGATCTGTTTCGCGGCCGGATCCTCGGTCCATAGCAAAAAGCCCAGGCGTATGTTGCCCAGATGTGGCGCAAGCTGCTGCACGTATAGCGCAAGTCCCTGCACGGCGTCGCCCATGCTGCGTTCCGTGGCCTCCGGCAAGCCGATCAGGAACAGCCGGTGCATGGAGGCGGCAAGCAGCTTATGCACCAGGTCCTGTTCGCTGGCATAGACGTTGTCCAGTATGCAGCCGGCCAGTTGTTCATGAAAATATTCGACAAATTGCGCGGGCTTGCGCAGCCCCAACAATGCGCCGGGCCACTGCAAGGTGGCGAGCGGAGCGACACCTATGCCTGGCGTTAGTTGCGCCAGCCGCTTGGCGAGCTGGCGTTCCACGAGGCGCTCGGCGAACTTGTCCGGACAGTCGTCTGCGCTGGCGCGCAGGATAAGAATCAGATGCGCTTGTGTCCATTGCTTGAGCAGGCCGAATACCGCGTACTCGGCCGGCTGCTGGTCGCACAGATAGGGCAATAGTCGCGGTACCGGCCGCGCCGGCACGCCGGCCGGACCGGGCGCGGGCCGCGGCCCGGGCAGTGCGCCGGCCGTGTGCCCGGTTTGGCGCGCCAGTTCGCGCACGATGCCAGTCCATACCTGACCGCGCTCGGCCTCGATCACATTCAGCATGACGGCCTTGCCGCCTTCCGGCAGCGCCTGAAATTTGTTCAGCAACTGCTGGCTGCCGTTGGGCAGCAATTGCATGTCCCAGGCGCACGGTTTAAGAATCACCGGAATGATGCGGCACAAGCCGCGCGCGTGGCGATTGAGCGCGGCCAACAGTTCGTTGCGCACGCAGTATTGCGACTTCAGGCAGGCCGGCGATACGAATAACAGGAACAGTTCGCAGCGGTCTAATGCGGACTTGATCTTGTCGTCCCACTGGTCGCCGGCCGACAGATTGTCGCTGTCGTAGAACACCTCCAGCCCCGCCGTTTCGATGAGCGGGCCCAGGTGGTCCATGAATTCCGTCACCTCGGCACGGTCCCGATGCGAATACGAAATGAATACCTGCCGCAGTCTTGCTGCGGGGGCGCTGTTCGCTTGGGCTCGAAGTTGCAGCAAGGTATCAGTACCGATCGGTTGGAACGGCAGGCACGGATGGATATTACATATTAGTCCAGGTTTTCCGGCGCTCGCCGGCCAGCAATGTCTAAAGCCCTGATTGCCTTGCCCTTTCCAGCGCGCCGCAGGGCACGCGGGGGCCTGCGGCGTCGATGCGCGCTCAGTTCGGCGCGGCCTGCAGAAACGGCCGCACGGCATCGAGTAGCGCTTCCGGCGCTTCTTCGGGTATGTAGTGCCCGCAGGGCAGGCTGTGCCCCTGCACGTCCTCGGCCACCTTGCGCCATTCCGCCAGAGGGTCGAAACAGCGCTCTATGATGCCCAGTTCGCCCCACAGCACCAGCACCGGCATTTTGAGCTTGCGGCCGGCCGCGCGGTCGGCGCGGTCGTGTTCCAGATCGATGCCGGCCGCTGCGCGATAGTCCTCGCACAGCGAATGCGCGGCACCGGGCAGCGCCATGCAGCGTTCGTACTCGGCCAAAGCACGCGCATCGAATGGCGCCATGCCGGCGCGGCGGCTGCCCATCACGTCGCGCAGGTAGGCGGCCGGGTCGGCTTCGATCAGGCGCTCCGGCATGGGCTCGCGCTGGATCAGGAAAAACCAGTGCCAATAGGCGCGCGCGAATGTTTCATCGGTCTGTTCGTACATCGCCAGGGTGGGCGCAATGTCCAGCAGCACCATGCGCGCCACCGCCGCGCCGTGGTCGGCCGCCAGACGGTGCGCCACGCGCGCGCCGCGGTCATGCGCCAGCACGTCGAAGCGCGTGTAGCCCAGCCCTTCCATAAGTTTGACGAAATCCAGCGCCATGGCACGCTTGGCGTAGGCGGAATGGTCGGCCGGCCCGGGCGGGCGCGAAGAATCGCCATAGCCGCGCAAATCCGGCGCCACCAGGGTGTAGCGCCGCGCCAGTTCCGGCGCCACTTTGTGCCAGATGGCATGGGTTTGCGGGTGGCCGTGCAGCAGCAGTAGCGGCGGGCCCTCGCCGCCGGTACGCACGCGCAGGCGTATGCCCGCGCCGACATCG
>JAEUNN010000112.1 GCA_016791085.1 Rhodocyclaceae bacterium
GGGTGCCCTGATCCACCGCATGCAAGGACAGGGTCAGAAAAAAATGATGGCCGGACAGGTGCTCGATTTCAAACAGCCGGTCCGGCACCAGGCGCGTGAAGCGGCTTTCGTTCGCGTAGTCCTTGCCGTCCGGTCCGTGCATGGTCAGCCGCCAGGTGCCGCCAGGCCGCAAATCGAATTCGTGTAGGGTGTTCGTGAACCCTTCCGGCCCCCACCACCGGACGATGCGTGCCGGGTCGCATATGGCCGCATAAACCTCTTCCGGCGGCGCGGCGATCACATGGCTGCGGGAATCGGAACGTTTGTCGATAGCTTCCATAGGGCTGCTCCATTCAATGCGGCGCGGCGTACGCCTGCCGCTCAGCCGGCGCTGGCGTAGCGCACCCTGCCTATCCAGTTTTTGGCTCTGCGGCGCAGGCGCGCGGCTTCGTCCTCGCCGTCGAAATTCGACGCCGCGCGCTGCAACATGGATGGCGCGACATTTTCCATGGTATTGACGTTCACGACCGCGTAGGTGTTGCCTTCGATCCGGCTGGTCACGACCGGAACCACGCCGCAAACCGCGCAGACGTGAAATTCGGCGGTGCGAGTGCCGAACGAATAGTTCGACACCCGGGCCGCGTCGCGGACGGCGATGAGCAGTTCCCCGTCCGGACAGGAGGTCCACACCCCGCCGTGCCGGGTGCAAAACGAACAGGAACACGCGCGCGCCGGAATTTCCGTGGCGTCGGGCCGCCAGTCCAGGCGGTAGGAAATATTGCCGCAATGGCAGCTGCCGCGTATGAGCATGCGCTGGTTCCTCCTGGTTTGCGCGCCGGCTGGCCGGCGCGGGTGCGCGCGGCGGGCCCGGCAATGTAAGCCCGCAGCGGGCGCGAGCGCAAGACCGGCGCCGGCAAGCAGGCCCGGCCCGCGCAGAGCGGCCGCACCCACGCGCTGCGCCGCCGGCCCCGGCGCCCGCAACGCGCAGGGCCGCGCCGCTCAGATGGGCACGCGCCGCAAGCGCAGCGCGTTGCCCACCACGGACAGCGACGAGGCGCTCATGGCCAGCGCGGCGAAATCGGGGCCGATCAGCAAACCGAAAAACGGATATAGCAGGCCGGCCGCCAGCGGCACCCCCGCAGCGTTATAGACCAGCGCGAAAAACAGGTTTTCGCGTATGTTGCGCATGGTCGCCAGCGACAGCCGCCGTGCCCGCACTATGCCTTCCAGATTGCCCTTGACCAGGGTGAAGCCGGCGCTCTCTATGGCCACGTCGGCGCCGCTGCCCATGGCTATGCCTACGTCGGCCTGCGCCAGCGCCGGTGCGTCATTGACGCCGTCGCCGGCCATCGCGACTTTGCCGCCTGCGGCCTGCAGTTCGCGCACGATGCGCGCCTTGTCCGCCGGCAGCACGTCGGCGCGGATTTCGTCTATGCCCAGCCGTCCGGCCACCGCGCGCGCCGTGCGTGCGTTGTCGCCGGTGGCCATGATGATGCGAAAGCCCAGTTCATGCAGCGCTTTGAGCGCCGCCGGCGTGCTTTCCTTGACCGGGTCGGCGACGCTCAGCCAGCCTGCCATTGCGCCGTCTATCACCACGAACATGACCGTTTCGCCCTGGTCGCGCCGGGCGTCCGCCGCCGCCAGATATTGTTGCCCGGACAGGCCCAGTTCGGCCATGAGGCTGGCATTGCCCAGCGCGACGGCGCGTCCGTCTATGCGGCCTTTCACGCCCATGCCGGTGACGGCCTCGAACTCCTCGGCGGCGGCGAGGCGCAGGCCGCGCTGTTCGGCTGCGGCCACGATGGCTTCGGCCAGCGGATGTTCCGAGCCGCGCTCCAGGCTCGCGGCGAGGCGCAACACGCCGGCCTCGTCATGGCCGGGCGCCGGCTGCACGGCCACCAGGGCTGGCTTGCCCACGGTGAGCGTGCCGGTCTTGTCGACGATAAGCGTATCCACCTTGGCAAAGCGCTCCAGCGCCTCGGCGTTCTTGATCAGCACGCCGGCCTGGGCGCCGCGCCCGGTCGCGGTCATGATGGACATGGGCGTGGCCAGGCCCAGCGCGCACGGGCAGGCGATGATAAGTACCGCCACCGCCGCGACCAGCGCGTAAGCCAGCGCCGGCGGCGGCCCCCACAGGGCCCAGGCGATGAATGCCAGCACCGCGATGGCGATGACCGCCGGCACGAAGCGGCCCGCCACCTGGTCGGCGAATTTCTGTATCGGCGCGCGCGAGCGCTGCGCGCTGGCGACCATTTCCACGATCTGCGCGAGCAGCGTGTCGGCGCCTATGCGCGTCGCCTGCATGATGAAGCTGCCGCTGCCGTTCAGGGTGGCGCCGGTCAGCGCGTCGCCGGCGACTTTTTCGACCGGCACGGCTTCGCCGGTGAGCATGGATTCGTCCACGGCGGAGCGCCCTTCGACCACGACGCCATCCACGGGAATTTTGTCGCCGGGGCGCACCCGCAGGCGCTCGCCCACCTGGACCGCTTCGAGCGGGACTTCTTCCTCGCTGCCGTCGGGGCGTATCCGCCGCGCGGTTTTGGGTGCCAGGTCGAGCAGCGCGCGGATCGCCGAACCGGTGCGCTCACGCGCCCGCAATTCCATGACCTGGCCCAGCAGTACCAGAGTCACGATGACCGCCGCGGCCTCGAAATAGACGCCCACCGTGCCCTGCGCGGTGCGGAAGCCGGCCGGAAAGATTTCCGGCGCCGCCACCGCCACCAGGCTGAACAGGAAGGCCGCGCCGACGCCCATGGCGATCAGGCTGAACATGTTGAGGTTCATGCTCGCGAAGGACTGCGCGCCGCGCAGGAAAAAGGGCCAGCCGGCCCACAGTACGACCGGGGCCGACAGGGCCAGTTCCGACCATTGTGCCGCCCGTTCGCCCAGGCTGGCGCGCGCATATCCCAGCCCGACCATGGGGCCCATGGTCAGTATCAGCAAAGGAATGCTGAAAGCCAGGCCGACGTACAGGCGGCGCGTGAAATCCACCAGTTCCGGGTTGGGACCGCTCGCGGCCGCCGCGGCGTCCATGGGCTCCAGCGCCATGCCGCATTTGGGGCAGGCGCCCGGCGCGTCGCGGACTATTTCCGGGTGCATGGGGCAGGTCCATTTGCCGCCCCTGGGCGCAGCGTGCGCGGGCGCCTTGCCGGCCAGGTAGCGCGCCGGATCGGCCACGAAAG
>JAEUNN010000158.1 GCA_016791085.1 Rhodocyclaceae bacterium
GGGGCGGGGGCGCGCGCTATCTTTCGCGCTTGCCGTGCATGACCATGATGGTCTGTTGCATGAGCGCGCACAGCGTGGATTTTTCGCCCGTGACGGCAAACACTTCGGCTTTGGTAACGATGAGCGTGCGGCCCGGACGCACCACCGCGCCGCGCGCGATGAGCTTTTCGCCGTCGGCCGGCGCGACCAGGTTCATCTTGTACTCGACCGTGAGCACGGATGCGCTGGCCGGAACCATGGTCATGGCCGCGTAGCCGGCCGCGGAATCGGCGATCATGCCGACCACGCCGCCATGCACGAAACCGTGCTGCTGCTCGACCCCGCTCCAGTGCGGGACATGGATTTCGGTGCGGCCGTGTTCGATCACCGGCATGCTGGCGCGTATCAGGCGCATCGCATTCTGTTTGTCGAAGCTCGCGGCCACGCAAGCCGCGAAATCGGGGTTCGCCAGATGGGACATTGCCGTAGCGCGCGCAGGCGCGGGGTTCAGGTGCGGCGAATGTAAGCGGCGGCACCGGCCGGCGTCAAGCCGGCAGGGGTGAATAGGCGCAGGCGCGTGGTCTGCGCCCTGGCGCCGCGGCCGCAGGCGGGATACGCGCCCCGCGCAAACAAAAAGGCCCGATGCAATCGGGCCTTGGTGTGTGGTGCCGGCAAGAGGAGTCGAACCCCCGACCTTCGCATTACGAATGCGCTGCTCTACCGACTGAGCTATGCCGGCTTTCTGTTTTTCACAGAGCCCACGATTCTAGCCGGTTTGCGTGCCCGTGGGAAGTGGGCGGCGCCTTACAGCAGCGCGATGCGCGATTTCGCCGAGGGCGGGCTTTTCGCCAGATAGCGCCGTATGCCGCGCAATATCGCGTCGGCCAGTTTGGCCTGGTAGGCCTCGTCGTTGAGCCGGCGCTCTTCTTCGGGATTCGAAATGAACGCCGTTTCGACCAGGATGGACGGAATGTCCGGCGCTTTCAGCACGGCAAAGCCGGCCTCTTCGACCTGGGCCTTGTGCAGGGTATTGATGGTTCCGATTTCACCCAGCACCGCCTTGGCGAGCTTGAGGCTGTCCGTGCTGGTGGCGGTTTGCGACAGATCGAGCAAGGTGCGCGCGAGGTAAGGATCGCGCGTATCCACGTTGATGCCGCCTATCACGTCGGCCGAATTTTCACGCGCCGCCAGCCAGCGCGCCGCCGCCGAACTGGCGCCGCGCTCGGACAGCACGAATACCGAACTGCCGCGCGCATGCGGCTTCACGAAAGCATCGGCATGGATGGACACGAACAGATCGGCCTGCACGCGGCGCGCCTTGGACACGCGGTTTTGCAGCGGCACGAAAAAATCCGAATCGCGCGTAAGCAGCACGCGCATGTTGGGATCGGCTTCGATGCGCGTTTTGAGCCGCTTGGCGATGGCCAGCGTAACGTCCTTTTCGCGGCTGCCGCCCTGCCCCAGCGCGCCCGGGTCTTCGCCGCCGTGACCGGGATCCAGCACGATGGTGGCAAGCCGCGCCACGGCCGCCGTGTCGCCGCGTGCGCGCCCGCGCGCCGTGCGGGTTTCCGGGCGCCTTTCGATGCGTGCGTCGGCGCTGGCTTCCTGCGGCGCCGGCTCGGCGCGTGCCTCGGCCGGCGCGACCGCGCGCGGCGCTTCGGCCACCTGCATCTCGGCCGCGGCTTCGCGCTGTTCCATGAGTGCCAGCAACGGGTCCACGGCTTCGGTCGGATACAAATCCAGCACCAGGCGGTGGCCATATTCGCCTACCGGCTGCAACGCAAATACCTGCGGCAGGATTTCCTTCTTGAGTTCTATGACCAGGCGCACCACGCCGGGCCGGTTGCGGCCGGCGCGTATGAGCTTGATATACGGATCGGATTCGAGAATTTTGCTGGGCAGCCCGGCCAGCACGCTGT
>JAEUNN010000159.1 GCA_016791085.1 Rhodocyclaceae bacterium
ACCACGAAGCCGATCTGGTAGCTGCCGCTATATTGCTTGGACAGGCCCAGCGAGGACGCCAGGTAGAAGCCGCCCACACCGCCGGCCATACCGACCAGGCCGGTCATGACGCCGATTTCGCGGCGGAAGCGCTGCGGCACCAGCTGGAACACGGCGCCGTTGCCCATGCCCAGCGCAAGCATGGCGACCACGAACACGCTGAGCGCCGTCATGGCGTTGGGCAGGCCCACGCTCACCACGGCGAGTGCAATGCCGGCCACGATGTACATGACCGACAGCGACTTGATGCCGCCGATGCGGTCGGCCACGTTGCCGCCTATGGGGCGCACCAGCGAACCCGCGAACACGCAGGCTGCCGTGAAGTAGCCGGCGACCTTGGCGTCCAGGCCGTACTGGGTGTTGAAGTAAATGGTCAGCGAAGAGGCCAGGCCCACGAAACCGCCGAAGGTGACGGAATAGAAGAACATGAACCACCAGGCGTCCTTGTCCTTGAGCACCTTGAAATATTCGGCGAAGGACTTGGGCGGCGGGCATTCCGGCGCATCCTTGGCGGCGATCAGGTAGAACACGAATACGATGGCGAGCGGGATGAGCGCCAGACCGAACACATTGGTCCAGCCGTAGGCGGCGGCCAGGCCCGGGGCGAACAGCGCGGCCAGCGCGGTGCCGGAGTTGCCGGCCCCGGCGATACCGAGCGCGGTGCCTTGATGTTCGGGCGGATACCAGCGCGAGGCGAGCGGCAGCGCAACCGCGAAAGACGCGCCGGCCACGCCCAGGAACAGGCCCAGAACCAGCGTGTCGCTATAGCTATGCACGCCGAACTTCCAGGCGTAGGCGAGTGCCAGCATCACGATGACCTGGCCGATGGCGCCGGTCAGCTTGGGCTTCAGGTGATCGACCATCAGACCCATCACGATGCGCAGGATGGCGCCGGCCAGCACCGGCGTGGCGACCATGAAACCCTTTTCGGCCGGCGTGAGGCCCAAATCCTTGCCGATCTGCACGCCCAGCGGGCCGAGGATTACCCATACCATGAAGGCAAGGTCGAAATATAAGAATGACGCAAGCAGCGTGGGCGGGTGCCCCACCTGCAGGAATGACTTCCGATCCATTTGAACTACTCCTGATTCAAGAAAAAGACAAAGCGAAACCTGTCGTTCCGGCGCCGGGCCGGAAGCGCCGGCCGGGCAGATCGGCCCGGCCGCAAATTCGGGATCAGGGGGCGGGCCGCCCCCGGCCGCTCAGACGCTCAGGAAAACTTCTCCGTTTTCCACCTTCACGCTGAAGGACTTGGTGCAGCCCACGTCGGGCAGTTGCGCAACGCCGTCTTCGAGCTGGATTTTCCAGCTGTGCAAGGGGCAGGTAACCAGCTTGCCATGCACGATGCCCTGCGACAGCGGCCCGCCCTTGTGCGGGCACTTGTCGTGCAGCGCGAACACGTCATTTTCGGAATTGCGGAAA
>JAEUNN010000160.1 GCA_016791085.1 Rhodocyclaceae bacterium
GTTCCGCAATTATGCCGAGGCCTTCCCGGCTGCCAGTGCGGTGCTCATCGACACCTACGACAGCCTGGCCGCGGCGCGCAAGGTCGTGGAACTTGCGCGCGAGGGCGTAAATATCGGTGCGGTGCGCATAGATAGCGGCGACCTGGCCGCGCAGGCACGCGCCGTGCGGGCGCTATTCGATGCCGCCGGCCTGGCTGCGACGCGCATCCTTGCGAGCGGCGACCTCGACGAATATCGCCTGCGCGAGCTTGAAGCCGCCGCCGCGCCCATAGATGGTTACGGCGTCGGCACGCGCATGAATACGTCGATGGACGCGCCGGCACTGGACATGGTGTACAAGCTGCAGGAGTACGCGGGGCGGCCTTGCGGCAAGCGTTCGCCGCAAAAATCCACTTTGCCGGGGCGCAAACAGGTGTTCCGCAGGCTGGGGCCCGATGACCGCCTGGCCGGTGATACGCTGGCGCTGGAGGACGCGGCACTATGCGGCGAGCGTTTGTTGCAACCGGTCATGCGTGCCGGCCGGATGCTGGAGCCGGCGCCCGGCCTGGCGGCGTTACGTGAGCACGCGGCGCGCCAGTTGGCCCGATTGCCGCAGCCGCTGCGCGACCTCGACGCCGCGCCCGCCTATCGTGTGGAAATCGATGCGGGCCTGCAGGCCATGGCGGCCGGCGTACCCGTGCAGGCGCCGCGCGGTGCCACGGGCGGGCGCTCTTAATGCCCTGTGTCAGTGTGCCTAATTGGTACATGCATGGCGCTGCTGTGCAAGTATCTATCCTTGCCATTGCTGGGGAAACCGATGGTCGCGCGGGGACAGCCGGGCTAGCATTAAATGGCGTTAAAAGCTTGTAATTATCGGCAAGGTAGTGTAGACTTTCCGGGTTCCGTTCTGGTGCAAGGCGTGTCCGGGCCACGAGCGGCCGGTATGGCAGGGGCGCAACGCTTTCGCGCGCCGTAAGCGGATTGCCGTGAGCAGGTCCTGTGCAACTTTGGCTGTGGGTTCGAAATTACAGCCGGGGTGTTTCGAAAACCAACCGGTGCGCTCGCTACATGTGGGTGCCCGAAAAAATACGGGGGTCATGCCGTGGATAGGTCGCAAATGCAATTGCTCGATGCCGTGCCGCCGCAGTTTTTTGCCGGGCTTACGCAGGACTACATCGATCTGATCCATGAAATCCTTTGCGGCGAGCCCGACACCGCCGCCATGGCATCCCACCCGGACATGCTGGTGCCGTGTCGCTGGCTGCATTCTCCGATTGGCCCCTACGGCGGCTGCTGAGCCCGCCGGGCGGTTTTACGGCAGGCGCTGAACCAGCCCTGAACGGGGCCTAAAGTTACGCCTGCGTTTGCCGTTACTTCTGGTGCCTCGGAGAGACCCCATGCACGTGCCAGACGACTTTGAATTCGCCAGTATCGAAATGTTCGATAAGGTAGCCGACACCTACCTGGACCGGCTCAACGAAATTCTTTGCGGCGAGCCCGACCCGGGCAGCAGCGCGGAAGACGACGTATTCGTTCCGTGGTCGCACATGCTGCGTGTGCCTCTGTCCGAACGCAGCGTGCGCTAGGCCTGTTTCACTGCGTTGCGGCCCGGCGCTGGCGGCTGCCGGCACAGCTTGCCGCATACGCATTGCGGCCGCGCAAGCCAAGCGCTCAAGTTTGCACCGGCGGCGCAGAGGGTGCCGCTTCCGCCTCACCTTCAGCATCCTTGCGGTAGCCCTGTAACCAGGCCGCTATCGCCAGCAAGCTCTGCACGCTGTCCGGCCCGTTTTTCAGCAGTGGTTGCACCAGATCGGCCAGTTCGTGCGCGCGTTCCGGCGTGAGCGTGCGCGCGCGGGCGGCAAATTCCAGTATTACCCGCTGTTCGTCCTGGGTCAGCCGCAGTGGCGGCGGTTGCGGCGTGACGTGCGACGTGGCGGGCGCCTGCGCGGCCTCGCGCGGCCGCCATACCACCACGGTTCCTGCAGCCAGATCGCCCAGCCGCTTGCCGTCCCGCGACAGCAAGGTCGAAGCTACGCCCACGCCGTACAGGAACGGCAAAAAATCGACCGCGCGCAGCGTGTTGCGCACGAACGATGCGCCCCAGCCCACGGCCGTGCCGTCGTCGTGCAGCACGGCCAGTCCCACCATGCGCTTGCCGGGCGTGCAACCATGCCAAAGTACTTCGAACAGTACCGGATACAGCCATTCGAGCGCGAATGCCACGACAGTCATGATTCCCGCGCCGAATTTGCCCAGATAACCCAGCAGTTGCCCCACCGCCAGCAGGATGATGAGGCGCAGCAGCATATCGACGAACCAGGCACGCGCCCGGCTCAGAGGACCGGCCAGGCGCAGGCCCAGCCTGCAGCCTTCGGGCGTTTCGACCAGTCGCAGGGTATCGAGCGCTGCGGGCATTTACGCGCCTCGCGACATGGCGGCGGCAGCGGCGACGGGCGTGGGTCGGTGCCGCGCTGCGCTTGCACGATGCCGCATCAGGGCTCCAGATAAATGTCGCGATAGGCGGCGTATATGGACGCGAATACGACCGGCCCGAAAACCAGCAGGCCCAGGCCCAGAGGAATCAGGGCGATCACCCCGAGCAGCATGAGCAACAGGCCATACACGAGAAACGGCACGATATTGCGCAGGCTGCCGGAAAAGCTCAGTTTCATGGCGTCCCAGGCCGGTATTCCGCCCAGCACGACCAGCGTGGGCGCGAACCAGAACGCCATGGCGAGCGGTATGGCCGCAGCGGCGCCAATCAGCACGAGCAAAGCCGTTCCCAGGAATGGCAAGCCGCCCATGCCGCCTTGCATGCCGGTGCCGACCAACAGTACGGCAAGTACGCCTACCACGATGCCGATCAGCACCATGCCGACCAGGTACAGAACGCCGACCAGCGCCAATTGTCCGGCGTTGGTCTGAAACCCGGCAAACAGGTGCGAAAACTGCAGTTCCTCGCCGTCGTCGAGCGCCTTGCAACCGAGCGCGAGGCCGCCCATGAATATCGGGTAGAGAACGTTGACGGCCAGATTGACGATAGGAACAAAACTGAGCGCAACCGATAGCACCAGCAATGCCACATACATGCCTATCCATACGCCGGGGGCACGCTTGAATATTTCCCAGCCGCCGGCGATCCAGGCCTTGCCGTTGCCTGCCGCAACGCGATTGGGTTCGGCCGCCAGCGCGCCGGATTTCGTGAAATGCACGTCTTCGACGTGCGTGGACGGTACGGCGAAGGGGTTGTATTGCGGTCCCTGACTCATGCTGGCCTCTTGCGAAAATTATCGTCGCCCGGGGGGGCCGGCAAAGCTGCCGGAG
>JAEUNN010000464.1 GCA_016791085.1 Rhodocyclaceae bacterium
GGCGACCCCATCAAAAATTCCCCCGGCGGTATCCAGCGCATCACCTGAACAACGCCTTTCACCTCGAACGCCTGCCACAAGCCGTAGCGGTCCTGCCCCCAGGCCGAGGCCCAGGCTTCGGGGAAAATTTCGGGCAATTGCGGCGCGCGCGCGTTCATGCGGAATACGCGAAAAAGGCGGGCGGCCGGCGGGCTTTCGGGTTGGCCCCTACTTGCGCGCCGGCGCCCTGGCTGTTTGCGCGCCGGCCATGCAGGCAGGCGCGACGGGTGCCGCGGCTGGGCTTCCCCACCGGCGGGGGGAGGCGCTCGGGCAAGCCGGAAGCCAATGTTTTCGCTGCGGCGGGCAGGCTGATTGGCGCGCCGGTCGCTTGGGGTGACGCAGGAAGCCCGACATTGGCGCGGCCCCAAAAGCCGCCATCCTTGGGGTTCGCAAGCTCACCCCAAGCTACACGTGCGCGCCGCTGGCCGCGTAGCACGGGAAACCGGCGTTGCAAATTAAATCCTGGCTTTAGTCCACTTGCTGGTCGCGGAGGACACCGCGCAGCCCGTAGGGCGGATGAGCCGCAGGCGCTATCCGCCGTATGTTTAGCTGCCAACGCTCGCAGCGATTTGGTTAACGTCATGGCGGCCACAAAAGCTGTTTTCACCTTGTTTTATTCCGCTTTTCCCGTAGCAAACGCATGCATGCGGCGGAATGCGCTGCGCTTTTCCGCCCTACGCAAGGCGCCCATGCTGTCATGCCGTGGGTAAGTGAATACCGCGAAAGGTGGCAGGCCGTCGGCCTCGGCCAGGCGTTTGCGCAGGGTGCGCAGGCGATCGTACACGGCAAATTCTTCGGCACCCAGCACTTCTCGATAATCGACGCGGCCGCGGCGCGCGGCCGCGTCAAAGGCGACGGGCGTATCGCCGCCTATCCAGGTGACGCACACGGACCAATAACTCGCCGCGCCGTCGGCCACGAACTGGCGTTCGATGTGCGATACGCGGTGTGCGTCGAGGAAGCGGTTGAGCTCGTCCACGGCCGCTTGCGGAGATAGCGCGGGGATCGTGAAAAATTCGAGTTTCATCGTGCTTTTTTCCGTGCGGCTTTGGGTTTGTTGCGGGACGGCCCGGCCTTGTGCGAGCGCTTCGGGGCGGGCGCAGCCGCCGGCGCTCCGACGCCGGCAGCCACGCCCGCCCCGCCGGCTTCCTGCCGGGGGGAAAACCCTCGGGCAAGCCGGAAGCCAATGACGCCGCTGCGCCTGGCAGGCACGCCGTCGTCGCGGATCGCAGACCGGCAGAACCAGGCGTAGTGGAACCAGCTCCCGCCGCGCAGCACACGGCCGCGGCCTCCAGGCGGCCCCGTGGGATCGACGGCCGGGTCACGCGGATAATCGCCATACCGATCCTCGCACCATTCATACACATTTCCGTGCATCTGATACAGACCCCATCCGTTGCCTGGCAAATCCCTGACCGGCACGGTGGCTGCTCGGTATTGGCCCTTTTTTCCG
>JAEUNN010000215.1 GCA_016791085.1 Rhodocyclaceae bacterium
CCTTCCACACCGACCGGCACGTCGAAATCCATGCGGTCATACACTTCGTAGGGCTGCTTCTTGCGCAAATCCCATTCGACGCCCGAACCGCGCAGCATCACGCCGGTAAATCCATAGCCCAGCGCTTCCTCGGGTGTTACCACGCCGATGCCGACGGTGCGCTGCTTCCAGATGCGATTGTCGGTAAGCAGCGTTTCGTATTCGTCAAGGTAGGTCGGGAAACGATTGGTGAAATCCTCAAGAAAATCGAGCATCGAGCCCTGGCGATTTTCGTTGAGACTTTTCACCGTGGCCTCGTTCTTCCACATGGACGGGCGGTACTGCGGCATGCGATCGGGCAAATCCCGATACACGCCGCCCGGCCGGTAATACGCCGCGTGCATGCGCGCTCCCGACACCGCCTCATAGACGTCCATGAGGTCTTCGCGCTCGCGGAAGGTGTACAGCACCATGGTCATGGCGCCGATATCGAGCGCGTGCGTACCGATGTTAAGAAGATGGTTCAGGACGCGCGTGATTTCGTCGAACAGTACGCGTATGTATTGGGCACGCAGGGGAACTTCTATACCCAGCAGGCGCTCTATTGCCATGCAGTAGGCGTGCTCATTGCACATCATCGAAACGTAATCGAGCCGGTCCATATAGGGCACGGACTGAATCCAGGTACGCGTTTCCGCGAGCTTTTCCGTACCGCGATGCAACAGCCCGATATGCGGATCGGCCCGCACGACCACTTCACCGTCCAGTTCGAGCACCAAGCGCAGCACGCCGTGTGCGGCCGGGTGCTGGGGCCCGAAGTTGATCGTATAGTTGCGAATTTCTGCCATGGCGTCGTCGTCAGTTCGTTTAGATGCCGGGGTGCAAACTTAGCGGCGGCCCGCGCCCACGTCTCCGTAAGTATCTTCGCGCACGATGCGCGGCGTCACTTCGCGCGGCGCGATCGTTACCGGCTGATAGACGATGCGCCCCTGCTCCTGGTCGTAGCGCATTTCCACATAGCCGGAAATCGGGAAATCCTTGCGGAACGGATGCCCGACAAAACCGTAGTCGGTCAGTATGCGGCGCATGTCGGGGTGGCCGGCGAACATGATACCGATGAGGTCGAAGGCCTCGCGCTCGAACCAGTTAGCACTGGGCCAAACGCCGGCGACCGAATCGAGGACAGGAAAGCCGTCGTCCGCGGCAAAGGCGCGATAACGCAGGCGCCAGTTCTTTTCCACCGACAACAACTGGCTTGTGGCGGCATAGCGGCGGCCGCTCCAAGTTGAATTCTTATAAGTCAGATAGTCGACGCCGCAAAGGTCGATGAGCTGGGAAAATTTGAGCTCGGCGTTGTCGCGCAGCGTTTCCGCCACGGACAGATAGTCGGCCGCATCGACTTCCAGCAGCAACTCGCCAAGCGCAATTTCGACCTTTTTGGCGCGCCCGCCGAGCACGTCGCGAAGTGCCTGGGCCAACTGTTCAAGTTTGGCGGTCATGGTTTCCCTCAGCGCGCAATGGTATAGGTGCGCTTGATCTTGTTTTGCAGCTGGATGAGCCCGTACAGCAGCGCCTCGGCGGTAGGCGGACAACCCGGTACGTACACATCGACCGGCACGATGCGGTCACAACCACGCACGACCGAGTAGGAATAGTGGTAATAGCCACCGCCATTTGCGCACGAGCCCATGGACAACACCCAGCGCGGCTCCGGCATCTGGTCGTACACCTTGCGCAGGGCCGGAGCCATCTTGTTGCAAAGTGTGCCGGCAACGATCATGAGATCGGACTGGCGCGGGCTGGGACGAAACACGATGCCGAAGCGGTCGAGGTCATAGCGCGAACAGCCGGCATGGATCATTTCGACCGCGCAGCAGGCCAGCCCGAAAGTCATGGGCCACAGCGAACCGGTGCGCGCCCAGTTAAACACCACGTCCAGCGACGTAGTGATGAAGCCTTCCTTCATTACGCCTTCGATGCTCATCGCATTACTCCCAAGTCAGCGCGCCGCGCATCCATTCGTACGCAAACCCCACGACCAGTATGGCGAGGAACACCATCATGGAAGTAAATCCGAACCAGCCGATTTCCTTCAGCACGATCGCCCAGGGGAACAGGAAGGCGATTTCCAGGTCGAACAGAATGAATAAAATCGCAATGAGGTAGTAACGCACGTCGAACTTGACACGCGCATCCTCGAACGGCTCGAAACCGCACTCATAAACGGAAAGCTTTTCGGCGTCGGGGTTGTTGGGCGCTACAACCCTACCCAGCGCCACACAGACAGCCCCGATGGCGACACCGACGACGATGAAAAGTAGTATCGGGAAATAGTTCGCTAGCATGTTTCCACCTGTTGTTTCCAAACCGGCTCAACCGCCATTTCCCGGCACAGACCAGCCATTTGCTGGTGCCGACGGTGAGACTCGAACTCACACGGCTCGCGCCATCGCCCGCTCAAGGCGGTTGGTTCTGCAAACTCCCCACATTGGGCGGGGCGGGCAACGGGGCACGATTATATGCGAAATTTCACACTCGACGTTCCGTTTATTTAGGGATTTCCTTAATCTTCGAATCGGGAGCCGACTGGCCACCGCCGTCCGCCGCAGGGGCTGCCGGCGTTGCCGGCGCCGGCAGCGTGGCCGGCGCAGTGTCCAGCACGCTACTGGGGGGCTTGCGCACATTATGCATGGCAGTCAGTGAAAGACTGGTCACGAAAAATACTGCGGCAAGCACGGCTGTCGTGCGGCTCAGAAAATTCGCGGAGCCGGTTGCTCCGAACAGGCTGCCCGACGCACCGCTACCAAATGCAGCCCCCATGTCTGCGCCCTTGCCGTGCTGCAATAGCACCAGCACGATAATGCCCAGCCCCACCATGATGTGCAGGGTGAGCAGCAGACCGAAAACAAGCCCGTTCATTCCTTTCCTTTCAACTCGCAGCGGCCGCCACGATGGCCAGGAAGTCCTCCGCCACCAGCGACGCTCCGCCTATCAGGCCACCATCTACATCGGCCATCGAAAACAGTTCGGCGGCGTTATCACGCTTGACGCTGCCGCCGTACAAAATGCGCACCGCGGCTGCAATGCCTTTGTCATGGCCCGCGATCTGATCGCGCAGTGCGGCATGTACCTCCTGCGCTTGCGCGGAGGTCGCGGTACGTCCGGTACCGATCGCCCACACCGGTTCGTAGGCGATGACTGCACGCGCCAGCGCGCCCACACCGGCGCTGTGCAGGACCGCGTCGATCTGTCGCCCGACCACCTGCAAAGTAATGCCCGCCTCACGCTCCGCGAGCGTTTCGCCCAGGCAGAATATCGGCGTCACTCCGGCTTTTTGTGCGGCGATGAATTTTTCGGCCACGATGGCGTCGCTGTCACCATACAGGGCGCGCCGCTCGGAATGCCCGACGATGGCGTAGCGGCAGCCGAACTCGGCCACCATGCCGGCCGAAACTTCGCCGGTGTAGGCACCCTGGGCATGCTGACTGAGGTTTTGCGCGCCCCAGGCGATCGGGCTGCCGGCCAGTGCGTCCTGCAATTGCGACAGGTATGGAAATGGGGCGCAAACCGCAACCTCGACCACATCCTGCGCAGGAGCGGCTTTCAATGCAGCGAGCAGGGCCGCATTGGACGCGCGGTTGCCATGCATTTTCCAGTTGCCCGCCACCAGTTTGCGACGCATCGATGAGCCTCGGTAAAAGCGTGCGATTTTAGCGCAGGCGGTCGATGCGGGCAAACGCGGTGCGCCCGGAATGCAACAGGCGCGCCGCGCGCCAGCCCCGCCTCCGGCGCGGCCGGCCGTGCGCCGGGTCCGGGCAGCCCGCGATAGTTTTCGGGTTTTGAGCGCTTTTCGCTGCTAGCGCCGATTCAGTGCGTATTTGTTGAAGTTTATCCGGCTTGGGCTTACCCTGGCGGCCTGCACCGGTGTGTTGCTTTCATGCACCTGAGCGCCGGGTCTGCGCGGCGATGTGGCGGCATCGCCGACACCCTCTGGCACGGCTGCGGCACCAGAAGAGCTGGCACCGCAGCCAGCGCGGGTGCACATCGCACCCACCGGGCGGATGTCAGGCCGCCATGGCCTCGCGCACCACTTGTGCGATGCGGCCTGCCAGCGTGCTGACCTGGGTCGCATCCTGACCTTCAACCATGACGCGCAACAGCGGCTCGGTGCCGGAGGGGCGCAGCAATACACGTCCCGAACCGTTGAGTTCGCGCTCGGCGTCGTTCATGGCTTGTTTGATCGACGGCGCGGCACGCCAGTCGAAGTCCTGTTGCAAGCGCACGTTCACGAGCGTCTGCGGATATAGCAGCAGATCTGAACAAGCCTGTGCAAGCGTCATGTCCTGCGAGCGCAGGGCCGACAAAACCTGCAGCGCCGCAATGATGCCGTCGCCGGTCGTATGGCAATCCAGGCAGATGACGTGGCCGGACCCCTCTCCGCCAAGTTTCCAGCCGCGCTCGTGCATCGATTCGAGCACATAGCGATCGCCCACCTTGGCGCGCGCAAAATCGACGCCCAGACGCTTCAGAGCGTGTTCCAGGCCAAGGTTGCTCATCAGGGTGCCGACGACGCCATCCAGCTTGCCGGAGCGGATGCGCGACCGCGCAATCACGTACAGCAATTGGTCGCCGTCGTAAATGCGGCCGCTGGAGTCGGCCATGATGACGCGGTCGGCATCGCCATCGAGCGCTATGCCCAGGTCCGCACCGTGGCGATGCACCGCATCCGCGAGCGATTGCGGGACGGTCGCGCCGACCCCGTCATTGATGTTAGTCCCGTTGGGTTCGCCGCCCACGACGAATACCTCGGCGCCTAGTTCGTGAAACACACTCGGCGCGACGTGATAGGCGGCCCCGTTGGCGCAGTCGAGCGCGATGCGCAAGCCGCGCAGGTCGAAATCATTCGGGAACGTCGCCTTGCAGAATTCGATGTAGCGGCCGCGCGCATCTTCCACGCGCCTGACGCGGCCCAACTGCGCCGAGGGCATGCAGTTCATTGGCTGTTCCAGCCGCGCTTCGATGTCGCGCTCGACCGCGTCCGGCAGTTTGGTGCCGTGAGCCGAAAAGAACTTGATGCCATTGTCGTCATACGGGTTGTGCGATGCGCTGATCACGACGCCCGCCTGCAGGCGCAACGCGCGCGTCAGATACGCCACCGCCGGGGTGGGCACCACCTTGGCCTGCACCACATCGACACCTGCGGCGGTAAACCCTGCCTCGAGCGCCGCTTCGAGCATATAGCCCGAAATGCGCGTGTCCTTGCCGATCAGAACCGCCGGATGATCCCCGGCAGGAAGGTGTTCGCGTGCCACCAAAGTTTTGCCGGCCGCGTATCCGAGTCTAAGCACGAATTCCGGGGTGATGGGCATTTCGCCCACACAACCGCGCACGCCATCCGTGCCGAAATATTTCCTAGTCATAGCAGTGTCCTTGTTCGTTTATGGCTTGCCACACCGCGATCGCGTCCCGGGTCGCCGCGACATCATGCACGCGCACAATATGCGCGCCGGCCTGTACCGCATACAGTGCAGCCGACACACTGGCAGCCACACGCTGTTCCACGGCACGTCCGGTTATTTGTCCCAGCATCGATTTGCGCGAAAGGCCGACCAGCAGCGCACATCCAAGATCGGAAAAATGGTGCAGATTCTTGAGCAATACGAGATTGTGCTGCAGCGTCTTGCCGAAGCCGAAGCCCGGATCGACGCAAATGCGATCGCCCCCGATACCGGCCCCATGGGCTGCCGCAATGCGCTGTTTCAGAAACGCCTTGATTTCCTCGACCACATTGCTATAGCCCGGGGCATTCTGCATCGAACGCGGTTGTCCTTGCATGTGCATAATGCACACCGCGGCGCCCGCACCGGCGAGTGTATCGACAGCACCCTCTTCCTGCAATGCGCGTATATCGTTGATGAGCGAGGCGCCGCCGGAAAGGGCTACGCGCATCACTGCCGGTTTGCAGGTATCCACGGAAATGGGCACGGGCAGGTCGCGCAGACGCTCCAGCAGCGGCAGCACGCGGTCGATTTCTTCCTGCACCGTGACCGCTGCCGCGCCGGGCCGCGACGATTCGCCGCCTATGTCTATCAGGTCGGCTCCGTCCCCGACCATGGCCCTGGCCTGCGCTTCGGCACGATCCAGGTCACGTGCCAGGCCGTCGCCGGAAAACGAATCCGGCGTGACATTGACTATCCCCATGATGCGAGGACGTGACAAGTCGAGGCGGATGGCGCCGCATTGCAGTTGCATAGGTGGAGAGCCCCAAAAACGCACAACGGGCCGCAAGGCCCGTTGCTGTTTTCCGGTCAGGCCGGTGCGGTGGCCGTGGGCGCCGCGCCGGCAGAATTGCTCGAGGAAGGTTTTCCCGGAGCGGACGAAGGTTTGGGTGGTCGCGGCGGACGCCCTTCCATGATGTCGTTGATCTGGTCGGCGTCCAGCGTTTCCCATTCCAGCAGGGCCTTGGCCATGGCCTCGACCTTGTCCCGGCTTTCCTCGATGAGCCGGCGCGCCAGCGCGTACTGCTCGTCGATGATATGACGGATTTCAGCGTCCACCTTCTGCATCGTCGATTCCGACACGTTGCGGTGAGTCGTGATGGCCCGGCCGACGAACACCTCCCCTTCTTCCTCGCCGTAGACCATTGGACCCAGGCTGCTGGACATACCCCACTGCGTCACCATGCGGCGCGCCAGATCGGTGGCGCGCTGAAAATCGTTGGAAGCGCCGGTGGTCATCTGATTCATGAAAATTTCTTCCGCGATACGGCCGCCGAACAGCACCGAAATCATTTGCAGCAGGCGCTCGCGGTCCTGGCTGTAGCGGTCCTGCTCGGGCAACTGCATGGTCACGCCCAGGGCGCGTCCGCGCGGAATGATCGTAACCTTATGCACCGGATCGGTTTTCGGCAACAGGCGCGCCACCACGGCATGGCCCGACTCGTGGTAGGCCGTGTTGCGGCGCTCTTCTTCCGGCATGACGACCGAGCGGCGCTCGGCGCCCATGATGATTTTGTCCTTGGCGCGCTCGAAATCTTCCATGTCCACGACGCGCTTGTTTGAGCGCGCCGCGAACAGGGCCGCTTCATTGACCAGATTGGCCAGATCCGCGCCCGCGAAGCCCGGCGTACCACGCGCCAATATGGCCGCATCCACGTCATGCGCGACCGGAACCTTGCGCATATGCACGCGTATGATTTGCTCGCGGCCGCGGATATCCGGCAGCGGCACAACCACCTGCCGGTCGAAGCGGCCCGGGCGCAACAAGGCCGGGTCGAGTACGTCGGGGCGATTGGTGGCGGCGATCACGATAACGCCGGTATTGCCCTCGAAGCCGTCCATTTCGACCAGCAACTGGTTCAGGGTCTGTTCGCGCTCGTCATTGCCGCCGCCCAGCCCGGCGCCGCGCTGGCGTCCGACCGCATCGATTTCATCGATGAATATGATGCAGGGCGCGTGCTTCTTGGCCTGTTCGAACATATCGCGTACGCGCGCGGCACCGACGCCCACGAACATTTCGACGAAATCCGACCCGGAGATCGAAAAGAACGGCACCTTTGCCTCGCCGGCGATGGCCTTGGCGAGCAAGGTTTTACCGGTACCCGGCGAGCCCACCATGAGCACGCCCTTGGGGATGCGGCCACCCAGCTTCTGGAACTTGGACGGATCGCGCAGAAACTCCACGAGTTCGGCGACTTCTTCCTTGGCTTCGTCACAGCCCGCGACATCGGCGAAAGTGACCGAATTGGTCGATTCATCCAGCATGCGCGCGCGCGACTTGCCGAACGAGAATGCCCCGCCGCGCCCGCCGCCCTGCATCTGGCGCATGAAAAATATCCACACGCCGATAAGCAACAGCATGGGAAACCAGGACACGAATATGGTCGTGAGCAGCGACTGCTCTTCTTCCGGCTTGGCGATCACCTTGACGTTGTATTTGAGCAGGTCGCTCACCAGCCACTGGTCAGGCGGCGCATACACCGTGATCTTGCGGTTTTCGGTCGTGGTGGCGTCCAGCGTGCGGCCCTGCATGACGACCTTCTGGATGTGCCCCTGCCGCACTTCTTCGAGAAACTGCGAATAATCCATCGCACTTTGCGTACTCTGGCGGGAATTGAACTGATTGAACACCGTCATCAGCACGACGCCGATCACGAGCCAGATCGCCAGATTTTTGAATAGGTTGTTCAACTCGGTTCCTCGACTGCAAAAAAAAAGCAACGCCGCGCCGCGCGCGGGCCTGCCCCATAGACGGATTCTAATGACTAACGTTCATTCGGGCAAATCACCCGTAACAAAAACGAACCAGCCATCGCCTCACGCATGTTTTCCGCGCGCCAGCAAATACAACTCCGGACTGCGGTCGCGCGAACTGTCCGGCTTGCGAACGACCACGGTCGCAAACTGCACCGCCAGAGCGCGCCGGAACTCGTCGCTGCCGCTACCCTGGAATACCTTAACGAGCATGTCTCCGCCCGGCTTGAGCGCCGTGCGCGCAAATTCGAGAGCCAGTTCGCAAAGATGCAGCGCGCGCGCCTGGTCGGTAGCGGCTATACCCGAAATATTGGGTGCCATGTCCGACATTACAAGGTCCACCGGGCGGTTTCCGACACTTTCCTGCACGCGCGCCAGCACCGCGTCGGAATTGAAGTCGCCGTCGATGAATTCAACGCCAGCGATGGCCTGCATGGGCAGCAGATCGACCGCCACCACGCGCCCCTGCGCGCCGACGGCTTTGGCCGCCACCTGCGACCAGCCGCCGGGTGCGGCGCCCAGGTCCACGACCGTCATTGCGGAACGCAACAAGCGGTCGCGCCTGTCGATTTCCATGAGCTTGAATGCGGCGCGCGAACGCCAGCCCTCGGCTTTGGCGCGCTTGACCCAATGGTCGGTGACGTGTTCGTGCAGCCAGGCACTGCTGGATTTGCTTCTGGCCATGGCCTAATATACCCGCCCTTTTGCATTTCCCATAACGATGAGCGACCTCACACCTGAAATACGCCGCAGCCTGCGCGCGCGCGCCCATGCCCTGTCACCGGTGGTGAGCATCGCAAACAAAGGACTGAGCGCCGCGGTGCTCAAGGAAATCGACCGCTCGCTGGACGCGCACGAACTCATCAAGGTACGCGTGTATGGCGTCGAGCGCACGGAACGCGAACTGTTGCTGGCGGAAATTTGTAACGCACTCGGCGCGCAGCCGGTGCAGCACATCGGAAACATACTGGTCGTATTCCGCGAGCGCCCGCAAGCACCGGTCGCCCCACCCGCCGCGGCACCGAAGCCAGCGGCAGCACGCAAAACGCCGGCGCCTGCGCGCCACGGCGTCAAGGCAGCGCCGCGCGGCACGGCGGCCGAAGCGCCGCGCAGTTCCGCCCGTCGCGCCGCACCGGCGCGCGCGCGCAGTGCAGGCCCTGCGGTGCCGGCCAGGTATGCCGCCGCAGCGACACAAACCCGCCGCCGCACCGTCAAGAAATGAACCCTAGCGCAAGGCGCGGCCGTGCAGTCCCAGCAGGAACAAGCCGACCACGCTTTGCGCCAGATAGAGCAGACTGGAAATGCCGTGCCAGGTTGCAAACCGGTCGGCCAATACGCTTTTCATGACTTCCAGCGGCCGCGCCTGATCCTTGAGTTGAGCCAGCACCGGCTGCACGCCGAACTGCCCCAGCAGAACCAGCCCGACCATCAGGCAG
>JAEUNN010000261.1 GCA_016791085.1 Rhodocyclaceae bacterium
TGTCCACCAACTGGCACCGGCCCAGCTATTTCGCTGCCAAGTACATGCTGGGTCACGGCTATACCATCATTCCGGTAAATCCCATGTACGACGAGGTGCTGGGCTGCAAATGCTATCCCAGCCTGCGCGAGGTGCCGGTCAAGATCGATATCGTCGATTGTTTCCGCAAGTCCGCCGAAATTCCCGACATCGCGCGCGACGCGGTGGCCATAGGCGCGCGCGTGTTGTGGATGCAACTCGGGGTGATCAGCCCGGAGGCGGTGGCCATCGCCGCGGCCGGCGGGCTGGAAGTGGTCATGGACCGCTGCGTGAAAATCGAATATGCGCGGCTGTTCGGCGGCCTCAACTGGGCCGGCGTCAACACCGGCGTGATATCCGCGCACCGTGCGCCGTGCGGGCCGCCGCACCGCGCCTAGCGCCGGCGGCTCAGTGCTCGCCGCCGTAGCCGGCCAAACCTATCATGGCGCGCGTGAGGGTATAGGCGAGCCAGCGCATCAGGCGCTTGTACCAGGGTTTGCCGTTCCAGCCGGCCGGGGTGAGTTCGGTGGCGCCGTCGTCCATGGCCGCGAGCAGGCTTTGTCGCAGCTTGCCGGCGAAATCGCGGTTCTGCACCACCACATTGGCTTCGCGCGCGAGCAGCAGGCTGAACGGGTCGATGTTGCTGGAGCCCACCGTCGCCCATTTGCGATCGATGACCGCCACCTTGGCGTGCAGAAAGCTGCGGTGGTATTCGAACAGCCGCACGCCGTGCGCGAGCAGACTGCCGTACAGCGCCTGCGAAGCGTAGTGCAGCAGCACATATTCCACGCGGCCCTGCAGCAATATCGTGACTTTGACGCCGCGCCGGGCGGCATTCGCGAGTGCGTGGCGAAAATGCATGCCGGGCAGGAAATAGGCATTGGCGATCAGTATTTCTTCGCGCGCCGTGGCAATCGCATGCAGGTAAGCCTGTTCGATGTCGCGCCGGTGGCGCAGATTGTCGCGGATCAGGAATGCCGCCGCGACGGTGCCGCGGCGCTCGACCTGCGGCTTGGCGCTTTCCAGCGTGCGGAAGCGGTGGCGGAAATTGGCCCAGGCCACCAGTTCCCACAGTTTGCGCGCCGAGGCGTGGATGCCGGCCAATAGCGGGCCTTCCACACGCACCGCGTAGTCGAACCGCGGCGGCGTCTGGTGCGGCGTGTGCATGTCGTCGATGATGTTGATGCCGCCCACGAAAGCCACGCGCGCATCCACGACCGCCACCTTGCGGTGCATTCTGCGCAGGCGGTGCCGGCGCAGCCTGAAGGTGCCGATTTCGCGCCGGTAGATGAGCACTTCCACGCCCGCGTCGGTAAGCCGCGGCAGGGTGCGCTCGGGAAATTCGCGCGCGCCGAATCCATCCACCAGCACGCGCACGCGCACGCCGCGACCGGCCGCGCGGCACAGAGCGGCGCTGACCAGGCGGCCGGTGCCGTCGTCCTCGAAAATATAGGTTTCGAGGAAAATTTCATGTTGCGCCGCGTCGATCGCGGCGATCAGGGCAGGGAAATATTCGGTTCCGGATTCCAGCAGCAATAGCTGATTGCCGCGCAGAAAACGGTAATTCATCGCGTCATGCGTGCGCAGCCTGCAGGTCGCGCGCACGCGGCGCGGCGGCGGGCACAGGGAAAACTTCGGCAGATAGCGCGGCGTGGTCGGATATGCGCGACCAGGGCGGCCCGTAATGCACCTCCGCGGCACGCACGGAAAAGCCGCGCACATAGATGCGGTCCAGCCGGAACACCGGCAGGGTGCTCGGGAAACTGCGCGCGCACTGGCCCTGGGTGCCGCAGAACACCTCGGTCAGAGCCAGGCGCTCGGCCAGCAGATTGTCGGCGCGGTTGTGCCAGTCGTTGAAATCGCCGGCAATGATGAGCGGCGCGTCGGCCGGAACCAGCGCTTCGATGCGCTCGACCAGGGTGGCCATCTGGCGCCGCCGGCTGGCGGCGGTCAGGCTCAGATGCACGCAGATGCAGTGCAGCCGGTGCGCCGAACCGGCATAGTCCATTTCGCAATGCAGCAGGCCGCGCCGCTCCAGGCGCGAATTGGATACGTCGTGATTGTCCGACTTCAGGATGGCGAAGCGCGACAGGATGGCGTTGCC
>JAEUNN010000277.1 GCA_016791085.1 Rhodocyclaceae bacterium
CAGGCGCTCGCGCAATAGCCGGCGTATGCCCAGGCGCACCACGCGGTCCGGCAGCAAACCCTGTTCCACCCAATTGACCGCCTGCGCGGCAGCTTGCGCCATGACTTGCCCTCCGTGATCGGCCGATAGCGCTTGTACGGCAGCAGCGCCGGCCTGGATCACGGCGGGCAGGACAATTGCGCGCGCCACGGCCGGCGCGCGGTAACGCAGGTCGTGCGATAAGCACAAAAATCTGGCTGCCGCGCCCGATAGGCGGCGCGTTATTTCGTTCATGGTCGGGGCGTCGTTGTCCAAGCCGCCGCGCGGAAACCGGCGCCGCGGGCAGACGAACCCGCAGGACGCGGTGCCGGTCCTTGTTGCGTTTGCGCGGCGTTGCACACAGCATGCGCGGCCCAGCGCGGCGCTCTGTGACTTGTTGGGCGGCCAGTGAGGTGATTACGGTCGCCGGCGCGTAGCCGGTACAGGGGGCTCCTCCTGACTTTGGTCCGGCATTACCGGTGCGGCGTCCAGAGTGCGCCTGGCTGCGCGGCCCCTACGGCACGCCGCGGCAGGGCTGGCCGGCGCCCAACACGGCACCGGCCACCGGGCACGCCAGCGCGCCTGCGTGCTGCAGGATGCGCTAAGGTTGGCGTCAATTTCCCCGCCGCATGCGTGGCGTACGCACTACCTGCCAGGAGGACAGAAATGTCCAAAGAGGGCGCCTATGCCGGCGTGCAGACCGCTGCGTACTCGCCGCTCAGGCAAGGCCTGCCTGTTCGTTTGAAGTCACCCGCAACACCGCGCGGGCGAGCCGGATGAGAGCACCGCCTTTAACGTTCTTCGGCCATCCGAAGTACCATTTTACCCGGCCCCGGCTAGATTCGTAAGAATCCGGAACGTCACAGTCAAATGGTTGAAAACACCCGTCAATATGAGCAATTGTCAAACTTCTTGGATTACCCGGAAGTAACGATTCGGGTGCCCCGGCGGCGTGCCTGCTCAGTGATCGTTACCCTGGCCACGCGGGCTTGCGACCAGCACGGTTTTGGCGCGTGATCCACTTCACGATTGGACGTGCCATATCATATTTCGTCGCCTGTCTGAATCGCATTAAAGCTTGTGATTATTTGCAATGCGGTCTGCGGCGTTTTTTCTCGGCGGCGCGGCTGGCGCCTCGAAATCCGCAAGCTGCGCTGCGGCCCGCTAGCAAGTCGAACAACACCAGACCGATCCGAACTTCCCTGTTTGATACCGATACGGGCATTCCACCAACGCCATTGACGGTCGCGCGAGCGTACCGGAGGTGGCCTGGATTGCGGTGTCTGGAGTACCGGTCCGGGCCATAAAAGGGCCGCGAAACTTGCGGTTTTCTGACGCCAAGATTCGGCGCGTTGAGCACGGCCGCGGGGGACATAGCACATGCTGGAGTGACGTACTCGTGACAAACGGCACGGCACGGGATCGAAACCACTCCTAGCTTACGCGCCTTCGAGCGCTTCCTCGGCGCCTTCGACACGTATGCCGGCATACCTGCGCCCGCGCCCGGCGGGTGCCGCGCGCTTTCGCGCCAGCCGCACCACCAAAAACCAATCCGGCCCAGCCGGAACCAGAAAGGACTCGTCCCTTGTACAAAGGCCGGAATTGCGAAATTTACGAAGT
>JAEUNN010000286.1 GCA_016791085.1 Rhodocyclaceae bacterium
TTTCCAGCAGGTGCGAGCCGATAAAGCCGGCCGCGCCGGTAACTACCCAGCGATATTGCGCCCCGCCCGGCAACAGCGCGGCGTATTGCGGTTTGGCTGCCTGCATCAGAGTCGCCATACGGACAGGCCGGCTTCACAGAGCGACTGTGCGTCGAACTGGCTTTTCACGTCGATGAACACGCCGCTTTCGCCGAGCTTGTCGAGATAATCTCCCAACGGGCGTTCCACGAATTCACGGTGCGCCACAGCCGCGACGATGGCCGCGCATTTGGGCAAGTTATCCCAGTTGACCAGCGATACGCCGTACTCGTGTTCGGCTTCGGCGCTGTCCGCGACCGGATCATGAACGCGCACGTCCACACCGTAAGTGCGGAGTTCGCGTATCACGTCGATGACGCGCGAATTGCGCAGGTCGGGACAGTTTTCCTTGAACGTCAGGCCGAGCACGCACACCACCGCGCCCTTCACGTTGGCACCGGCACGTATCATGTGCTTGACGGTTTGTTCGGCGATGAATTTGCCCATGCTGTCGTTGATGCGGCGTCCGGCCAGTATCACTTCGGGGTGATAGCCCAGCATTTCCGCCTTGTGCGTCAGATAATAGGGATCGACGCCTATGCAGTGGCCGCCCACCAGACCCGGCCGGAACGGCAGAAAATTCCATTTCGTGCCGGCTGCCTGGAGCACTTCCAGCGTATCGATTCCGATACGGTCGAAAATGATGGCAAGTTCGTTCATGAGCGCAATGTTGAGGTCGCGCTGGGTGTTTTCGATGACCTTGGCGGCCTCGGCCACCTTGATGCTGCTGGCCGGATACACCCCGGCCGTAACCACCATGCCATAAGCTTTGGCAACCGCGCTAAGCGTTTCCGGGGTATCACCGGAAACCACCTTGGTGATTTTGGTGAGCGTGCGTTCCTTGTCGCCCGGATTGATGCGCTCGGGCGAATAACCCACGAAGAAGTCGCGCTTCCACTTCATGCCGGAATATTTCTCCAGCACGGGGATGCAGATTTCTTCCGTCGCACCCGGATAAACCGTCGATTCATAAACCACGATTGCGCCGCGGCGCATATACCTGCCCACCGATTCGCTCGCCCCGACAAGGGGCTTGAAGTCGGGTTGATGCGCGTCGTCGACCGGGGTGGGAACGGCGATAATGATGAAATCCGCCGCCGCGATCGCCTGCGGATCCGTCGTCACAGAAAGTTGTGTCGCCGCGCGCAAATCTTCCGAACTGACCTCGTCCGTGGGATCGATGAAGTTGCGGTAATTGGCGACCTTGTCCTCCGACAGGTCGAATCCGATGGTTGGCAGCTTCTTGCCGAACTCGACTGCCAGCGGCAGTCCGACATAGCCCAGGCCAACGACTGCAATGGTCTGCATCTGAATATTCCTTTCGCGGTTTGTGGACGCAATGCTCGATTTAAAGCGTTTTGAGCAGCTTGACGACTTCGTCATGCTTGCTGAATTTTTCCGAGGACACGAGTGATTCGAGCTCTCGTTTGGCACCGGCCTTGTCGCCGGCAGCCATCAAGGTTTTGGCCAGATTCAAGCGCAGTTCCATGGACTGCGGCGCCTTTGCCACGGCGGCGCGCTGCAATTCCAGGGCGCGCTTGCTATCGCCACTTTGCAACAGAATCATCGCGTAGGTATCTATGATCGTGGGCTGATCCGGCGCCATCTTGTATGCCTGCTCGGCCGTTTCAAGCGCCTTGGGATCCTTGAGCTGCCCCTGAATCCACGCCAGATTGTTCAACATGATTGCGCTGCGGCCGTACTTGAGCGCCTCGCCATAAATCTGCGCCGCCTGCGCATAATCCTTGGTAACCAGCGCGCGCTCGGCAAGGTAATTACGTACCGGCAGGTCCTTGGGATTGTCGCGCAACCAATCGGCCGTGAGCTTGTCGGCGTCGGCATTCTGATTCAAGCGCAACAGTACCGAATGCAATTTGATCACCGTCTCGGCGTCACGCTGGCGCTTTATCGCTTCGCGAAGAGCGGTTGCGGCTTCTGGCCAACGGCGCGCCGCAGTAAGCACGTCGCCCTCGGTGGCATACCCCAGCGCCGATTGGGGAGCTTGCTTCTGCATCTGCTTCGCCAGGGCAAGCGCCTCCGGAATACGCTGCGATATCGCATAGACCTTTACGAGTTCGCGCTGCGCTTCCTCAAAATCCGGCTTCAGTTGCAGGGCCTTCTTGAAGGTGTCGATGGCGCCTTCGAAATTTCGCGTGGCGGCTTGTGCTTCACCAAGGCGGGCAAGCGCCGCCGGCGACTCCGGCCTTAGTGCAACGACTTTCGAGAAGGTCTGGATGGCGCGATTGGTTTCGCCCGCCGCAAATTGTGTGGAACCGACTAGCTCCAGCATCTGCGGATCATTCGGAAACAACTTCTCGATTTCCGTCGCGGCCTCCATGGCTTTCCCGATATCGCCACTGCGTACCAACAGCCGAACCAGCGCGACACGCGGATCACGTTCCGACGGATTGGCAGCAACGGCTTTTTCGACTATGGGGCGCACTTCTTCCGGTTTGCTGCCCAAACCCACCTTGAGTTGGGCCAGCGCCAACATGGCCTGCGTATTTTTCGGATCGCGCGCAATCATGGCTTCAAAACGCCCAACTGCGGCATCCGGCTTCTTCTCCATGAGATCAAGACGAGCGAGATTGGTCACCGCAGGAAAATAGCCCGCATCCAGACTTAAGGACTGTTCAAACGAGGCGCGCGCACCTTTCAGATCGTTCTGCGCAAGCAGTACTATCCCACGCAGATTTCCGACCAAGGGGCTTTTCGGGCGCTTGCGCTCAATTTCTGCAATCGCCGCCAGCGCCTTTGCATATTCCTTGCGCTGCAGGTGGGTCACGGCCAGCGCGATGTCCGCTTGCGGCAGGCTGTCGCCGGCACGTTCGGACGCCTGCTCCAGGATGCGCATGCCTTCTTCGGCTTCGCCTTGCGCAATGCGGCTCATGCCAAGTTTGGCGAGCGCGGCGGAATTTTTTGGATCCTGCTTGGAGGCGCGTTCGAAAAATTCCGAAGCTTTCGCAATATCACCGGAGGCGAGGTAAGTTTCCCCGAGCAAGGACAGCACGCCCGGCGGAATATCGGCCATCTTCATGATGGGTCCGGCCGCCTCCAGGGCACGCGTCGGGCGCCCGTCCATCAAGTAGGCGCGCACCAACAACTGGCGCACGTATGGGGATTCCGGCGCAAGTCCTATGGCTTTCTCGAGGTTCTGGCTGGCAAGTCCATAAGATTTCAATTCGAGATTGACTGCACCCGCCAACGTCAGGGACGGCAGGTGATTGGGCATGGCAGCCAATGCTTTCTGCAGGTAGTCGTTCGCGCTGGCATAGTTTTTCTTCTGATACGCAAGCAAGCCACTCAGGAACTGAACAAAAGGATGGTTCGGCGCGACCTTGCGCATGCGCTCCAGCATGGTCTGCGCCTCATCGAGCTTGCCCTTGCCGATGGACGAGGTGATCAGCGCGTAATAGGCGCGCAGGTTTTCCGGCTCGAGTTCGATGAGCTTGGTATAAACCCTCACCAGGCCTTCTTCGTCATTACGCAGAGACAGCACGCCGGCTTTGGTCTGATAAGCTTCGGGCAGATCGGGATGTTTGGCGATAACCCGCTCGACAATTTCGCTGGCCCCGTCTATATCCCTGGCGACCAGTCGCAGGCGCGCCATGCCCAGTTCCGCTCGCGGGGTGTCGGCGTCTATTTTCAAGGCCGCTTCGAACGCGCGTTCCGCCTCCTCACGCTTGCCCATAAGTAGAAAGGCGTTGCCGACGGTCGCCTTGAGGTCTGCCGAATTTTCCGGCCTGCTCAGCGTCTTGTTGCCGTAGTCGTCGGTAATGCGCTTTGCCTGGTTCTGGGCAAGTAGTGCCTGAGCCAGCAGCGGCACCACGTCGTCCTCCGAATACTTCAGTTCCAAGGCGCGGCGCAACTCCTTTTCGGCGGTGACGGGATCACCGGACTGAACGAGCACACGCCCGAGCAAGAAGCGCGCAGGTGCGGAATCCGGATGTTTTTGCAGCACATTGCGCAACTGTATCGATGCGGCCTTGTAGTCCTTTTTGGCGATATATTGCTGGGCCGACGCGATCAGTTTTTCCGGATTGTCGGAAGAGCATCCGCTCAGTGCGACGCTAGCGGCGAACAGACCGGCGACAAGCAGCCTTGTCCCGGTCCGAAGACTGAAATTCATGGATACTCCCTTAATATTCGGATGCCGCCGAGCTCTACTTGAGGCCGAAGCGGTGCATGAGGTCATATAGCGTTGGGCGGCTCACGCCCAGCATTTCTGCGGCACGTGCAATATTCCCATCAACGCGCCCTAGCACCTGCAGTACGGCCTTGCGTTCTGCCTCGTCCCTGACGTGACGCAGGTTGAACATCTGCAAGCCTTCTTCGTTACCGCCCAGGCCGACATCTTCTGCGGTAATCTGCGCACCGTCGGCCATTATAACAGCCCGCTTGATGCAGTTTTCCAGCTCGCGCACATTGCCAGGCCAGGCATGCGCTTCGATCGCCGCAATGGCATCTTCGGACAGCGTAAGATTGCCCCGGTTCTGCGCCTCGGCAAAACGCCGTGCGAACGCATGTGCCAAAAGGGTGGAATCACCCTTGCGGTTACGCAGCGGCGGAATATCGATGACCACCTCGGCAAGCCGGTAAAACAGGTCTTCGCGGAAGCGCCCGGCCTGGATGAGGCGGCGCAATTCCTGGTGTGTTGCACAAACCACGCGCACGTCGACGGCGATTTCTTCGCGCCCGCCAACCCGTTCTATGACTCGCTCCTGCAAGAAGCGCAACAGTTTGGCCTGGAGCCCGAGCGGCAAATCCCCGATCTCGTCGAGAAAGAATGTCCCCTTGTGCGCAAGTTCTATCTTGCCCGGCGTCTGTTTGACCGCCCCGGTAAAGGCGCCGCGTTCGTAGCCGAACAATTCGCTTTCAAGCAGATTTTCGGGAATCGCAGCGCAGTTTATTGCCACGAAGCGTCCGGACGACCGCGGCGATTGGTCATGCACGGCCCGCGCCAGCACTTCCTTGCCGGTCCCGCTTTCGCCGAGCAGCATGACCGTGGCGTTGGCCGGCGCGACCTTTTCGACCGTACGCAATATCCGCTGCATCGACGGATCCCGCGAGATGATGCCGCCCACCCCGGATTGCGACTGCTGCAGGCGGCGGTTCTCCGCTTGCAGGTCGTACAGCCGAAACGCGCGCTCGATGGTCAGTTCCAGCAAGTCCGGTTCGAATGGCTTGGCGAAAAAGTCGTAGGCGCCGAGGCCAACGGCACGAACCGCATTCGACCTGTCGTTCTGCCCGGTCAATACGATAACCTTGGTGTTG
Source organism: Rhodocyclaceae bacterium (assembly GCA_016791085.1). Classification (GTDB taxonomy): domain Bacteria; phylum Pseudomonadota; class Gammaproteobacteria; order Burkholderiales; family Rhodocyclaceae; genus JAEUNM01. The sequence goes on from JAEUNN010000286.1 coordinate 5,353, forward strand.
GGAGCAATCGCCAAAATCTGCTCCAACAGTTTCATGCCCTCGGCCGTGTCGTCCGGCGCCGGCGGCAGGCCGAGATCCATGGTCACGACGGCCGGCTCGTAGCGCCGAATTTGTGCGAGCGCGGACTCGCGGTCGTTTGCAACGACCGTGTCGTAGCGATCGAAGCTCCAGCGCATCTGCTTTTGCAGGGCGGGGTCGTCTTCGACTATCAGTAGCGTGCGTTTCCTGTCGCTCATGAAGCGCGTGATATATCCTGGCTGATCAAGGGCAGCGTGACGGTAAAACAAGTACCGGCGCCGGGGGTGCTGTCGACGGCTATGGTTCCGCCGATTTCGGTAATGTATTGCTGGCTTTCATATACCCCTATCCCCATACCTGTTTCTTTGGTAGTTTGGAAGGGTTTGAACAAGCGCTCCCGCATGTATTGTTCAGTCATGCCGTGCCCGTTGTCGTGAATTTCCAGGCGCACGGCGCTCCCGTTACGGGTAGCCGAAACCGAAACTTTACCTTCTTCCGCCGTCGCATCAAGTGCATTCTGCACAAGGTTTCCGATTACGCGCTCGAGCCGGTCGGGATGTGCCATGACGATCAAATTGTCCTCGATGCGCACGTGTACGGCCGGCTTCTGGGAAACCTTAGCCCTGCGGATACGCTCTGCCACTTGGGCAAGTTCCGTCGGCCGCGGCTGGTCTATGGGCTGGGCACCTTCCCGCAATTGAACCATAAGGTGCTTCATGCGCTGCGTGACGTTTTCGATCGTCATCAACATGTCCTGCTGGAACTCCGGATTGTCCTTATGCCGTTCGGCATTGCGCAGTAGCAAGGACAGTTGCGCGACCAGGTTTTTCAAGTCGTGCACCACGAATGCGCTCATTTTATTGAACGACTCGAATTTGCGCGCCTCGAGCAGCGCCTCTGCGGCCTGCATTTGTGCCAGATAGCTGGCCGCTTGACGTCCGCCGGTCTTCAGCAGATCCAGCACCTCCCAATTCACCTCGAATGCCGCCCGTGGCCGGGTCAGGACGACAAACCCAACCAAATCGTCACCGCTTATCAGCGGAATCACCAGCCATGCTTGTTCCAAGCCGCACAGCCACTCGGGCAAAGCAAGATCTTCGTATAGCTCGCGGCGCTGGACATATTCCTGCAGATTGATGACCCAGCCCGTGCGCTTCATGAATTCGACGAGGCTTGCCTCTGAAGATTCGGTCTGATGGGTTTCGGCCATGTTCCAACGCGCCGCGAACACGTAGCTACCCGTCTGATTCCTTACCCAGATTGCGCCGGAAGGACTTTCGACGAGATCCGCCAGAGCTTTGATCGCGAGTTCGGCAATTCGCATGTTCGCCGTTCCCGACGACAGAGCCCGGGTAAAGCGCAACCATTCCTCGCGGTAGTCGTAACGGTAGCTGAAGAAATGCTTATTTACGAACACACGCAGTTTTGCGCGCATGCTTCCGGACCCGGCAAAGGTCGCCAGCGCCAAAGCGGCGCAGAACAGGAACACGGTCTGCAGCGCCTTGCCCCAGCCGCCACCAAAGAAGCGCAGGTAATAGCCGGCTCCAGCAATGGCAACGAGGTAAATTCCGACAACCAGCAGCGCGGTCGAATGAAAAACCACCCGGCGCGACACGGAAATCGCGAATGTCCAAGTCCTATTGCGCGCCGCGGCAATGGCCACGAATGGAATCGACAAGGCGTGCACGATGCCGCGCACGTTCCAGATTTCCCAATCCATGCGCCAGAACAGGAAAGCATCGGAAAACATGTAAATGTCAAACGCATAGACGGCGCCAAGTCCCACGATGAGCGGCTTGACGCCCCACCGGTAGTGATCGGGCGAATTGCGATAGAACAGTTCCAGCATGACCAGGCCGATGATGCCCATGCACAAACCGCCGCCGAACCCAATGCGCGAC
>JAEUNN010000309.1 GCA_016791085.1 Rhodocyclaceae bacterium
CTCGTATTTGACAGTTTGTACGCCGAAGGGCAAAGACGCTACGTCGAAACATTCAGCCCCTACGCGCGGCAATTTCTGGACCGCATGGACCGGCCGCAGGTCGATCGCATAGAGGGCATACCGCCGGCGATCGCGATCGACCAGACCAATCCGGTGCGCAGTTCGCGCTCCACGGTCGGCACCATGACCGAGCTGAACGACCACCTGAAGTTGCTGTTCGCGCGCGCCGCGCGGCTGTATTGCCGCGGCTGCGGCAGGCGTGTCGTGCGCGATACGCCGGACAGCATATACGCGGCGCTGACCGAGCGCGCCGCCGCGGCCGGCGACCCGCGCCTCAGCATCAGCTTTCCGGTCGCGCTGCCGGAAAATTTCGACATCGCGGAAATTGTCGCGCACCTGGCGCGCCAGGGTTATACCGACGTGACCGGGCCGGAAGGCGCACAGCTCGAAGTCGTGCAGGACCGCCTGCGCATGGGCGGCGCGGAGCGCATACGCGTGATCGAGGCGCTCGAAGCCGCACTGCGGGTCGGCCACGGCCGCGTCAACGTGCGTGCCGGCGAGGCGCTGTGGCGCTTTTCCGCGGGCCTGCATTGCGCACAGTGCGACATCCATTATGCCGAGCCCACGCCGGCCAATTTTTCCTTCAATTCGCCTATCGGCGCCTGCGAAACCTGCCGCGGCTTCGGCCGCGTGATAGGCATCGATACCGGCCTGGTGGTGCCGGACGAGGGCAAAACCCTGGCCGAGGGCGCCATCAAGCCCTGGCAGACCCAGTCCTACCGGGAGTGCCAGGACGACCTCGAAAAATACGCCGAACGCCGCGGCATACCCCTGCACGTGCCGTTCCGCGAACTGGACCCCGAACAGCGCCGCTGGGTGCTCGAAGGCGAGCCCGAATGGGTGAGCTGGGAACGTTCCTGGCCCGGCACCTGGTATGGCGTGGCGCGCTTTTTCGCCTGGCTGGAGGGCAAAAGCTACAAGATGCACATCCGCGTGCTGCTGTCCAAGTACCGCGCCTACACGCCCTGCCCGGCCTGCGCGGGCAGCCGCCTGAAGCCCGACGCGGCGCTCTGGCGCCTGGGCGACGCCGGCCAGCGCGCGCGCCTGGAAGCGGCGGAAGCCGCGCCGGCCGCCACGGGCTGGACCCTGCACGAACTGATGCTGCTGCCGGTGCAAACTTTGCGCCGCCTGTTCGATGACCTGGCCCTGCCGGCGCCGCTCGACGAAGCCACCGACCTGCTGCTGGCCGAAGTGCGCGCGCGGCTGGGCTTTCTGTGCGACGTGGGCCTGGGTTATCTGGCGCTGGACCGGCAGTCGCGCACCCTGTCGGGCGGCGAGGTGCAGCGCATCAACCTGACCACGGCGCTCGGCACTTCGCTCGTGAATGCGCTATTCGTGCTGGACGAGCCGTCCATAGGCCTGCATCCGCGCGACATGGCGCGGGTGATCGCGGTCATGCACAAATTGCGCGCGGCCGGCAATTCGCTGGTGGTGGTCGAGCACGATCCGCAAATCATGCTGTGCGCGGATCACATACTCGAACTGGGGCCCGGCCCCGGCGCGCGCGGCGGCAATATCGTGTTCTATGGCACGCCGCAACAACTGTGCGCGGCCGACACGCTGACCGCGCACTACCTGTCCGGCCGCAAGCGCGCGAGCGGCGGCGGCAACCCGCGCGCACCGGATGCGGCGACGCGCTGGCTAAATATTTGGGGCGCGGCGCAGAACAATCTGCGCGACCTGGACGTGGCGTTTCCGCTCGAACGCCTGGTGTGCCTGACCGGCGTGTCGGGCTCGGGCAAATCCACGCTGCTGCAGGACCTGCTCTATCCGGCGCTGCTGAAGGCCCAGGGCAAGCCGACCGAAGCGCCCGGCGCCTACCGCGATCTGACCGGGCAGCGCGAAATCGCCGATGTCGTGCTGGTCGATCAGAGCGCCATAGGCAAAACCACGCGTTCCAATCCGGTCAGCTATGTGGGCGCTTTCGACCCCATACGCGCGCTTTTCGCGGCCACCCAGCTGGCGCGCGAGCGCGGCTACACGGCCGGCACCTTCAGTTTCAACGCCGGCAAGAACAGCGGCCGCTGCCCGGCCTGTTCCGGCAGCGGCTTCGAGCACGTGGAAATGCAGTTTTTGTCCGACGTGTATTTGCGCTGCCCGGATTGCGACGGCCGGCGCTACCGGCCGGAAACCCTGGAAGTGCAGGTGGAGGGCAAATCCATCGCCGACGTGCTGGATTTGACGGTCGCCGAGGCGCTGGAATTTTTTGCTGCCGAGGCCGAGGTGCAGCGGCTGTTGCGGCCGCTCGCCATGGTCGGGCTGGAATACCTGAAACTGGGCCAGCCGGTGCCTACGCTGTCCGGCGGCGAAGCGCAACGCCTGAAACTTGCCGGGCACCTGGCCGAAGCCGCCGCCACGCGCCCCGCCGCGCGCGGAAAACTGTTCCTGTTCGACGAACCCACCACCGGCCTGCATTTCGACGACATCGCCAAATTGCTGCGGGCTTTCCGCGAATTGCTGGCGGCCGGTCATACGCTCATCGTGATCGAACACAACCTGGACGTGATCGATGCGGCGGACTGGATTATCGATCTGGGCCCGGAAGGCGGCGCCGCGGGCGGGCAACTGGTATGTGCCGGCACGCCGGACCAGGTGGCGGCCTGCCAACATTCGCACACCGGGCGTGCGCTGGCGGCCTATCGCGGCGTGCTTGGCGCGGCCAGCGCGGCCGGTGCAGCGCCGCACGCGCAAATTCTGACCGCCGCCGAACCCGAAGCCGCCTATGGTCCCGCGCAAAATGCGCTGCGCGAGCGCGCGGCGCGAAACATCGTCGTGCATGGGGCGCGCGAGCACAACCTCAAGAACATAGAGGTGGATATTCCGCGCGACCGCTTTACCGTGATTACCGGCGTATCCGGCTCCGGCAAAAGCACGCTGGCGTTCGACATACTGTTCGCGGAAGGCCAGCGCCGCTATCTCGAATCATTGAACGCCTATGCGCGCCAGTTCGTGCAGCCGGCGGCGCGGCCCGACATGGACGGGCTGTACGGCATTCCGCCCACGGTGGCGATAGAACAGCGCACCAGCCGCGGCGGACGCAAAAGCACGGTGGCCACGCTGACCGAGATTTACCACTTCCTGCGCCTCATGTACGTGAAGCTCGGGACGCAGTATTGCCCCGCCTGCAACATCGCGATCGAGCCGCAGACGCGCGCCGCCATTCTGGCGCGCCTGTTGCGCGAACAGCGCGGGCGGCATGTCGGGCTATTGGCGCCGCTGGTGATCGGTCGCAAAGGCTATTACACCGACCTGGCCAAATGGGCGGCCGCCAAGGGCCACACGCATTTGCGCGTGGATGGGGAATTTTTGCCCACCGCCAGATGGCCACGCCTAGACCGCTTCCGCGAACACAACATAGAACTGCCGGTGGCAGACCTGGTCGTGGCGCCGGAGCACGAAGCCCGGCTCGCCGCCGCGCTGGATGAGGCGCTGCTGCACGGCCGCGGCGTGGTGCATGTGATCGCTCCCCTGGAGGGCTTGCGCGCGGCGCTGGCGAACGGCACCACGGCCGCGCTGGACTTGCCGGTACAGGTGTTTTCCGAGCGCCGCGCCTGCCCGCAATGCGGCACCAGTTTCGCCGAACTCGATCCGCGCCTGTTTTCATTCAACTCGCGCCATGGCTGGTGCGGCAGCTGTTTCGGCACCGGCCTGCTGCTGCCGGAATTCGACGCCGAACAAAGCGGCGAAGAGGCGGCCTGGGAAGAACTTGCCGAGGGTGCGGAACAAAGCTGCCCGGATTGCGCGGGACAACGCCTGAACCGCACGGCGCTCGCGGTGCGCTTCGACGGACTGTCCATCGCGCAACTGACCGCCCAGCCGGTGGCCGATCTGCGCCGCCGCTTCGAGGGCCTGACGCTTGCCGGGCGCGCCGCCGAAGTGGCGCGCGACATACTGGCCGAAGTGAAATCGCGCCTGGGCTTTCTGGATGCGGTCGGGCTGGGCTACCTGGCGCTGGACCGCCCGGCCCCCACGCTATCCGGCGGCGAGGCGCAGCGCATACGCCTCGCCGCCCAACTGGGCTCCAACCTGCAGGGCGTGTGCTACATCCTGGACGAACCCACGATAGGCCTGCACACGCGCGACAACCGCATATTGCTCGACACGCTGGACAGCTTGCGCCGGCGCGGCAATACCCTGGTGGTCGTGGAGCACGACGAGGACACCATACGCCGCGCCGATCACGTGCTGGATCTCGGCCCCGGTGCCGGCACGCGCGGCGGCGCCGTGGTGGCGAGCGGCACGCACGCCGAACTGCTCGCCAATCCGCAGTCCATCACGGGCCGCTGCCTGGCCGACCCGCTGCGCCACCCGCTGGTTGCGCACCGCGCGGTGGCCGCGGACGGCCCCGCACTCCGGCTGCGCGGCGTCAATCTGCACAATCTGCGCGATCAGGACGTGGATATTCCGCTGGGCCGGCTGGTGGTCATGACCGGCGTATCCGGCTCGGGCAAATCGACGCTGGCGCGCGACGTGATGCTCGCCAACCTGCGCCGCGCCCTGGCCGACCCGGCCGCGCCGCCGCTGGGCTGCGCGTCGGTCCAGGGGCTGGAACAGATAGGCCGCGTGCTGGAAGTGGATCAGACCCCGATAGGCAAGACGCCGCGCTCCTGCCCAGCCACTTATATCGGTTTCTGGGACGCCATACGCAAACTGTACGCGGGCACGCTGGAAGCGCGCACGCGCGGCTACACGGCCGGACGGTTTTCGTTCAATACGGCGGGCGGGCGCTGCGAATCCTGCGAAGGCCAGGGCGTGCAGACCATAGAAATGAGTTTTTTGCCCAATGTGAAAGTGCTGTGCGACGCCTGCGGCGGGCGCCGCTTCAATCCCGACACGCTGGGCGTGCTGTGGCGCGACCACAGCATAGGCGACATTCTGCAGATGAATGTGGAGCAGGCCCTGCCGTTTTTTGCCGCGCACCCGCCCATACAGCACGCGTTGCAACTACTGCAGGACGTCGGCCTGGGCTACCTCACGCTGGGCCAGCAAAGTCCCACCCTGTCGGGCGGCGAGGCGCAGCGCATCAAACTGGTGACCGAACTCGCCAAAACCCGGCCGGGCGGACCCACGCCGCGGCGCGCGCCGGCCGCGCGGCAAACGCTGTATGTGCTGGACGAGCCTACCGTGGGCCTGCACATGGCCGACGTGGAAAAACTTATACGCGTGCTGCACCGGTTGGTGGATGCGGGCAATAGCGTGGTGGTGATAGAGCACGACCTGGACGTGATCGCCGAAGCCGACTGGATAATCGACCTGGGCCCGGAAGGCGGTGCCGGCGGCGGCCGCGTGGTGGCAGCCGGCACGCCGGAAACGCTGGCGGGGGCACCGCGCGCATCGCATACCGCGCAGGCGCTGGCGGATTTTTTGGCGGCGCGGAAGGTTTAGGGCGGCACGGTACCGACAGGCGCCGCCCGGCCGCAAGCCCTCAGGCCGGCAGCGCGGTGTCCGTGGCCGGCGCGGCCTTGCCGGTGGTGTCGTAGCCCACTTGCTGCAGGAAGGCCGCCAACACCGTATCCATGGTGGAGGCGTGCTGCTCGAACCAGGGCGACAGTTCTTGCGCGAGGCGGCGGCCCAGCGCCATGTCGCCGGCCACGACCTGCCCGCGCACGGCATCCATGACCTCCAGCACGCGGCGGTGTTCGTCGCGATGGCAGGGCGGCGGAAAATTGGATTCCAGCATCCAGCGGTCCTCGGTCGCAAAGTGCATGCGCGTGTGGGCGATCAGCGCATCCAGCGCCGGCAACAGGCCGGCATCGTCGGCGGCCACCACGGCATTGGCGAAATCCACGAATTCGCGGTGGATCGCATCCATGGGCGCAAGCCCGATTTCCAGTTTTTCAGACCACTCGATGTGTGCCATGGGCTTCCCGGGATTTGAGTTTGGTTGAATCTACATTCCTCAGTTGGACGCGCCCGAGGGTGCAGCGGGCGCGTTGACTGCCGAGGCGCGACGACGCGCATGGCCGCCCCCTGTAAGGAGGAGCAACTTGTCCTGGCGGACTGGCAGGCGGCGCGCCCGTCGTGCCAGCGGGTGCGTAGCGGGGCTCACCCGTCTGCTGCGCTTGAGAAGTTCTCGGAAATTGCACTTTTGCAGCCATTTATCGAAGCTTCGAAGCGGTCGACCGGGGAATGTAGCTTGAATGCTAATGCGAGTTTACGGCTTCCAGTTTGACATGGCTCAAGCGGACGCGGGCACGCCCAGCAGTATGTCGATGGCGCGCCCGGCCGCGATCAGGCCGAAACTTGCCGTGACGGTCACGATGGACCCATAACCGTGGCAATTGAGCGCCGTGCCGGGCGCGCCGTCGCAAACCAGCCCGGCGGCCGGTTTGCGCACCGCCTCCTGCGAATATACGGCATGCACGCCGAAGGGCTTGCGCGGATCACGCGGATAGCCATGCAGCTTGCGCAGGCGCGC
>JAEUNN010000475.1 GCA_016791085.1 Rhodocyclaceae bacterium
ATTCCGCTGATGGCCGGCTTTCACCGGCGCTACATGATTTCCAACAAAATCTGCCGTTATTGGGCAAATATGGTGCGTGAGCTGGATATCGAGCAGATCGTGCCGCAGCACGGCTGCCGTTTCGTCGGCAAGGCCATGGTCAACCGCTTCATCGACTGGATCGAACAGCTAGAATGCGGGGTAGACGTCATCACTCAAAGTTACTATCGCGCGCCCGCCTCGCGGTGAGGCGCGTCCGGCGGCCGCCGGCAGGAAGCGCCATGTTGGCGCTCCGGCTCGCCGTCATTGCGATTACGGGCGGGCTGGTGCAAGTCCCGGCAGAGGCACAGTGCACCAGGCTCATCATGTCGGCCCACCCCGACTACCCGCCTTATCAGTGGAAGGAGGAAGATCGCATCGTGGGTGCCAGTGTAGACGTCGTCGGCCGCATACTCGACGAACTTGGGGTGACGTGGCGAGCCGAATTCGTCGGCCCCTGGAAGCGCGTACTCAAATCCGCTGAAAGCGGTCAGATCGACCTGGTGCTAAGTTTGCGCGACACGCCCGAACGGCGCGAATACCTCGCTTTCAGCACTGCACCTTCGTTTCCCAACCCCACCGCGGTATTTGTGGCAGCCGACCGCAAGTTCGACTATCGCGGCTGGGACGATTTGCGCGGGCGCCGCGGCGGCATCGCCGCGGGGGACAAGTTCGGCGTCGACTTCGACCGCTATGCCGGGCAATACCTGCATCTCGAAGAAACCGATACGCCTCTCACGAATTTTCACAAACTGCTGGGCGGACGCCTCGACTATGTGCTGACCGGCCTCTACACCGGGCGCGCACAACTTGCCGGTGTCGGGCTGGAACAGCGCATCGTGGCGCTGCAGCCGGTAGTCAATGTGTCGAACATCCATTTGGGGTTTGCGCTTAACAGCCCGTGCCGCGCGCTGCTTCCCAAAATCGACGCGCGCCTGCGCGAATACGCGCACAACGGCACCGCGGAAGCGGCGCTGGAGCGCAACCTGGCGCGCTGGAAAGCCCAGGCGGGCGGCGCCCGCTAAGACCATGCGCATATCCCGGATTTCGCTGCTGCAGACGCGCTACGCGGTGATTTGCGCGCTGGCGCTGGGCGTGTTGTCGGCCTTCGTGCAAATCGCCTACGACGTTGCGCAAGAAGACGAACAGGAGCGCAAACAGGGCGAGCAACTGTTGCAGTCGCTCTCCGCGCCGGCTACTCAGGCAGCCTATCACCTGAATCAGGAGGCGGCGCGCGGGGTCGTGAATAGTCTGGTCGAAACACCCGGCGTGGTGCATGCCGTGGTGAGCAGCGATTTCGGCGAAGTGCTGGCGGAACGCCGCCGCAGCGCCGAGCGCAGCGCGCTGGCGGCATGGATAGCGCCGCACATCCAGGCCGAGGCGCGCTATGCCACCGATTTGCTGGTGAACAATTTCGGCAAGCGCGTGGGCCTGCTGCAACTGGACCTGGCCCGCGCCGAAATTTACGCCCGCATCGTGCGCCGCGCGGCGCTCACGCTAAGTCTTGGCCTGGCGCGCAATCTGGCGCTGGCGGCCATGCTGCTGTTCGTGTTTCACCGGGTACTGACCAAACCGCTGGAGGCGATCATAGATCGCATACGCAGTGCCGGCACGCGCAGCGATACGGACGACGGTGCCAAGGACGTCGAGCGGCATGACGAGGTCGGCGAACTGGCGCGCGCCTTCCAGAACTATCGCACGCAAATTGCCCAGCATCTGGCCGAGCGCGACGCCGCCCAGGCCAGCCTGCGCGCCGGCGAGCGGCGTTACCGCGAAATTGTCGAAACCGCCGAGGAGGGCGTCTGGGTGGTGGACGAACACAACGTCACCCGCCTGGTGAATGCCAAATTCGCCCAGATGTTGCGCTATAGCGCGGACAGCATGCTGGGCCGGCCGGTATTCGATTTCATGGATGCCGAAGGGCGCGAAATCGCGCTGCGCAATATCGAGCGGCGCCGCGCCGGCGTACGCGAACAGCACGAATTCAAACTGTTGTGCAGCGACGGCACCCAGCTCTGGGTGGAAATGGCGACCGGGCCCATCATCGACGAATCCGGTGCCTATCGCGGTGCGGTGGCCATGGTGACCGACATTACCGAGCGGCGCCGCGCGCGCAAACAACTGAGCGAAGCCAACGAACAGTTGTCGCGCACGGTGCAGGAACTGCAGTCGCGCGAGCGCGAAACGCGGCTGGTGGCGCGCTTGTCGGACCTCATGCAGTCTTGCGAGTCGCCCGCAGAAGCGTTCCGCGTGATCGAAAATTGCGCCGCCGAATTGTTCGCGCCGGTCGCCGGCAGCCTGGCCGTGCGCACCTCCGATGCCGGCATGCTGGCTACCGTGGCGCGCTGGCACGACAGTCTGGCCGCGCCCGCGGTGTTCATGGAAAGCGAATGCTGGGCGGTGCGGCGTGGACAAACCCACTATTCGGAAGGCACGCGCGGCGTAGGCGCGGTGTGCGGGCATTGCCGCGAGGCGTCCGAGACCGGCGGCATGTGCATACCGCTCATGGTGCAGGGCGAACTGCTGGGCGTGGTCACCTTGCAGAACGGCGTGGTGGCGGTAACCAGCGTGGAGCGCGCGGCCGAACTGTTTTCCGAAACCATCAAGCTGGGTTTGTGGAATTTGCGCCTGCGTGTGGCGCTGCGCGAACAGGCCACGCGCGACGCGCTTACCGGACTGTTCAACCGCCGCTATCTGGACGACGTGCTGCCGCGCGAACTGCATCGCTGCCTGCGCAGCGGCGAGCAACTAACCGTGGCCATGCTGGATATTGACCATTTCAAGCGTTTCAACGACACCTACGGCCACGAGGCGGGCGACCACGTGCTGCGCGCGGTGGCCGGCGTGGTGCAGGATTCCTTGCGCAAGAGCGACATCGCCTGCCGCTATGGCGGCGAAGAAATCGCCTGCGTGTTGCCGGATTCGTCGATCGAAGACGCGCAGGAGCGCTTCGAGTCGATACGCCGCGACATCGCCGCGCTGCGCCTGTCCAGTGCCGGGCGCCTGCTAGAACCTATCACGGTGTCGGTGGGCCTGGCGCAATGCCCACTGCACGGGCGCGACCGCGACACCTTGATGCGGGCCGCCGACAACGCGCTTTACCGCGCCAAGGAAGGCGGCCGCGATCGCATCTGCCTGTTCGGCGAATATACGACCGACGTGCGCGCCGCCCACGGTTGATTCGGCAGGCGCGGCGTCTGCCTGGACCGGGGGCGGCAAACATAGCGCAGCTTGCCGGCCCGCGCGCGATGCGCGCACCCGGCTTCCACGGCACGGTGCGGTTTGCGGCATGCCGCGGCTCGCACGGCCTGTGCGGGCGCAATCTACGTTGGCGTCCGGCGCAGCGCTGGGCCGGTTACGCGCGCCTTTCCCGATTTGGCCGCTACGATCGGCCGGTCCGTACTGAAAGATCCGGAACTGCCCCGGCACGCCGAGGGGTGGGAAAACGCCGCCGGTTTCGTGCTACGGGCCGCGCGTTGGAGCCATGCCATGAAGGACCCGCAAGTCGGTGCGCTGGCTGATGCTGGTCGCCGTTGCGCGCCGGTCCGCATGCGGCGGTGGACGCTGCCGGAGGATAGGACGGCAGGGCGGCGCGACCCCGGGGCAGGCGCGATCGCCATCGCTGGCTAAGCGCGCCGGCAGGAATTTCACGCATCCATCGCAGCGCGCGCCGCGACGGGGCGTGCGCTTACTGCGGGTACAAGGTCGCGACGTATTCTTCGATGGGCACCGGCAGCAGGTCCTGCGGGTGATCGCCGCCGAAAGTGGCGATGCCGCTCTTGCCCTTGACGACCAAAGAGTCGAGGCGCTTGCCGCCGGCAAGTTCGTAAATTTCGATTTTGACTTCGACTTTGTCGGGAATGCCGGACCACTCGGTCGCACGGTCTTCCCACACCAGTATGGTCGGAAATACCAGGTGCGTGTAGCCGCCCTCGCGCGCCGCCCGCAGGGCATCATTAATTGGCTGTGAGACATGCGCGACTTCGGCACGGCTACGCTTGCCGAACGAAGCGAGCAGCACCTGGGCGGTGGTGAGGCCGGAGCCGGCGTATTTTTTATTGCCATACACGCCATCCCTGGAAACGGCGATATAAACCGCGTCGTCCGGACTGAGGCGCGGCCGCCCCTCGGTGTTGTAGCGCACTATCTGGTGCGAATCCGCGCAGCCTCCGGCTGACGCGAGTATCAGTGCCGTCAGGAACAGCCGGAAAATGTTCAAGGCGCCGCCTCCCTAAGAGTACTTGGATCAGAACCACAGTTGCGGTCCAGACACATGGTCCGGTCCGAGCGGGCAGGGCGCAGGCTCAAGCTGCGCGCTTCCGTGGGGGGCGATTGTACGTGAGGTGGCGTGGCCTACGGCGATTCGGGACGGGCCGCCACGCGCGGGTGTTGCGGCGCAAGCAGTGCGCGCGATGCGGCGCCCGCAGCGCCGCGCAGGGCCTCAGAATAGTTCGATGTCGCCGGCCCCGTCGGGGCCGCGCAGCGCATCCAGTACCTTGCCGATTTCGCGCTCGAAATCTCCGCCTTCTTCGAGCAGGGTGAGCATGCCTTGCACCGACCGGTCGAGCGAGGCGGATATGCGGGCTTCGTCGGCCTGGGTCGCGCCCAGCCAGGCGAGGTCGGACTGCACCTTGTCCACCAGGCGCTGCAGCAGCAGGCGGCTGTCGACCCGCATGGCCAGATATTTGCCGCGCAATGTTTCCACGGCCGCCACGCCGCCCGCCAGCGCGAGCTGCAGTTGTTCCGCGCGCCGCATCGATTCGATGCGCATATCCACGTTTTCGCACAGCACGTCCGCGGTTTCGGCGAGCATGGCCAGGTTGTCGCGGATTTTTCCGGCGCGCTCGGCTAGCACGGGCTCGTCCGGCATGTTCGCCACCATGATCGACACGGTCCTGGCATTAACCACCAGGTGCTGGCGGAACTGGAAAATCCTGCCCATTTGCGCGGCTTGCGCGAGTATGGACAGTTCCAGTTCGGTCGGCTCGCCGTGCGGGGTAATCACCGTGCGTTGCGCGCCGCCATTGAGGCATACCGTACATTGCACGCCCAGGTTGTTTGCGCAGTCGAACAGCTTTTGCGCCAGATCGCGATGCGTGCGGCAGCCGATCGCATCGCGCATGAAATTCAGCAGGGCGCCGCTTTCCCCCAGACTGGACAGAAAACTCATGGCCATGCGCTGCAGGTTTTCGTTCTGCCTGACCAGATCGGCCGCACTGCGATGCTGGCCGATCGCGACGATGGCCTTGCGCACCAGTATTCCAGCCTGGGCGGGCTTCACGATGATGTCGCAGGCGCCGGCTTCGTACGCGCGAAAATGCTCGTCCAGCGACTCTTCGGCGGTCACGAATATGACCGGCACCTTGCTGAATTCGCGCAGCCGCCGGCAGGTTTCCACGCCGCTCAGTTCCGGCATGTGAAGATCCAGCAGCACCAGGTCGGGCGTGGTCTGCTTGCAGACCTCCAGCGCTTCGGCGCCGCTTGCCGCGGTAAGGACATCGAGGTGGGTTGCCAGCATTGCGCGGTGGAGCGTGCGCGTCACGGCATTGTCATCGACGATCAATACGCGCCCGCCGATCGATGTGTCGCCGTGCGCTGTGGGTTTCTTGTCCATTCCTGGCCGTTGTGGCTTTTGCCCGTGCCGGGTTTGTGGTCCGGCACCGCAAAGTACGGTTTTGGTATTGCTCGCAGTGTACGTCACGCGAGCAGCGACTGCGAAGGGCGCGCGCGTCGCGTATCCAAAAATTTCGGGCCTGGCGCTCCCGGGGGCGGGCGTGGCGCGTGCAGGGCAGGCCAGCCAAACAGGTCTCGCCGTCTCCGGGTTAACGGTCGTCGAAACTGATGACGACCTCGGGCGAAGTGGCGCGCGCCTGGCAACTCAGTATGTTTCCCGCGGCGATGTCGCGTGCATCGAGCGTGAAATTTTTGTCCATATGCACGGTGCCGGACAACAGCCGTGCGCGGCAGGTGCTGCACACCGCGGATTTGCAGGAGTAGGGCAGGTCCAGGCCGGCTTCGAGCGCCGCGTCGAGCAGTGCTACGTTGCGGGCGGCGCGCATTTCGTACTGTTTGCCGTCCAGCGTCACGATAAGGCTGAACTCGCCGGCCTGGGGCGCGTCCGGTCGGCTTTCGCTCGAGGCCGGCAGGCGCACGCCGGGCGGCAGCGCGGCCGCGAAGCGTTCGGTGTGCACGCGCCCGGGCGCCACGCCGGCGGCCAGCAGGGTGCTTACGGTGGCGTCCATCATGCCATCCGGACCGCATACGAACACTTCGTCCATACAGGCCGCCGGCAGCAGCGCCGCCATCAGCGCCTTTACTTTCGCGGCGTCGATCCGGCCTTGCAGCAGGTCCGATTCCTGGGCCTGGCGCGACAGAACGTGCAGCAGCGTGAGCCGTTCGCGGTAGCGGTCTTTCAAGTCCTGCAGCGCTTCGTTGAACATGACCGTGGACATGCGGCGGTTGCCATACACGAGCGTGAATTTCGCCTGCGGTTCGCGTTCCAGCGTGGAGGCGATGATGGACAGGATGGGCGTGATGCCCGAGCCGGCCGCAAATCCCACGCGGTGCAGCGCGCGCGGCCGGGTCACGACGAATTTTCCGTCCGGCGGCAGTACCTGCAGCCGCTGCCCGGCCTTG
>JAEUNN010000340.1 GCA_016791085.1 Rhodocyclaceae bacterium
GCCGGCGCCGAAAGACACGCGCCGCGCGGTCGATTCAACCACTTTCACGCGCACCGTGGCGGCCCCGGCCTGCGCCGTGTCGGTATCGATATCCACCAGTGCGGCCGAAAAATACGGGGTGTTCTGCAGCGCCTGCTGCAACTCCAGCAGGCGCTCGCGGCTATAACGGCCGCCCGGGCGTATGCGGCCGTAACGCTGCGCCAGATCGGCCGGATAGGATTGCAGGCCCTCGAATTCGGTATTGCCGAAGCGAAACGCCGGTCCGCTGTCCACGCTGACCGAAATTGCCACGCTGGCCGCGGCCGCATCGACCTCGGCAAGGGTAGCGGTCAAGTCCGCGGCCGGAAAATCGAGCCCGGTCAAATCCTGCAGCAGTCCTTGTTTCGCCTCGTCCCAGGCGGTCTGGCGAAAGGCCGCGCCGACCGGCAGCGCCCAGGCGCGGCGCAGCCGCTCGATGCGCTCCGGCTGTGCCGCCGCGCCCGCCGCGATGGCGCCCGAAAATTCCAGGTTCACGGATACGATGTGTGCGCGTGCGCCAGGTTCCACGCGCAGCACGGCGTCCGGCGCCGGGCTCAAGCTGACACGCGGCGAAAAATAGCCTTCGGTAGCCAGCAATTGTTCGATTTCGCGCCGCGCCTCGCGCAGCAGGCTGGCACGCGCCAGCGCGTCGGCCGTATCGATGTCCTGGTCCACTACCGCGACATGGCGGCGCAATAGCTGCACCACCTCGGCCGGCGCTTCGATACGGACCGCCGCAAGCACGCAGCAAGGTCCCAGCAGCGCCGCCAGCAGGGCTGCGGCCACGCAACGCCGGAGGCGGCGGTCTTTACGGCGCCGGCGGCACTGACCCGCAGCATGCGGCAAGCACGGTGGTTCCGCCATGGCGTCCGCCGCTGCCGCCATCGAGAGACTTCCGGCCCATGGCAGGCAGGCCCGCGCAGTAGCGAAAAACCGCGCCGGCAAACGTCGCCCGGCGCGGCCCTTGTCACGCACTTCCCGCGTCCATGCGTCTGCCGGCACGCGGAAATGCATCACAGAACAAATATGCCCTACGCGGCACCCGCGGGCGGATGGCGGCGGTTCATGAATACGGCGAGCGCCACACCCAGCAGCACGATCACCAGCACCACGGGCACCCAGCCCATGGGCCGCCAGACGCGCTCGAAGCGCAGATTGTCGAACTGCGCGTCCACGTTGCCGCCATGGCTTTCATCCACGCTCAACAACAACGCTTCGATGCGATTGTCGGGGGCGCTGATGCTCAGGGTTTCCCAGGTGTTGTGGGTCTGACCGGCCACTATGTCGCCGACGCGCCGACGGCTGGAATCGAATGCGCCGATCAGCACATGATCTTCGGGGTTTTCGGCACCTTCGTGCGGCACCGAGCGCGCAGCGATCGACACCCGGCTCACCTTGTCGGGAAACACCACGAGGACGGCGCCCGTGCTGCTGCCGTGCACCACGGGCGGGCCGGACTTGGTGGTGGCGATCACATTTTTCCCGCTTTTCGCCTGCTCGGCCGCGCGCCCATACACGGCGAAGGACTTGCACACCGAAGGCGGCCCGGCGCAGAAAATCAGCACGCCGCTGGAAAAATAGTGATAGGAAATGTCGGTGCCATCGGGCACATCGTCAAAGTTGATCTGTTCCGCGCGCACCAGGCTCCAGGCCAGCATGAGGCACAGGGCAAGGGCAAGACGGGTCGCCGTTCGCATCGAATTTCCTTTCCGGTTGAGTGAATTCGGGCGCAACCATACGGCTAAGCAGGCGCAAGTGCAATATCCGCCGCGCAAATCGTCGCTTTCGCGGCACCCGCAAGCGCGCGGGACGCCACGGCGACCCTTGTTGCAAGTGCACATTTTCTCCACAATAGTGCACTGCAATGCTAGCATCCGCACGCAAGCAATCTGTCACCCGCAGGGGCCGGCAAGCACGGTCCGGACACGCAGGCGCTTGCCCGGACGCTGCCGCTGCAGCGTCGGCCGCCTGGGCCTGGCGCCGCCCCGGCCGGCGCGGCTTGCATACATCTACCTGAACTTCAAGGAAACTTTCATGCAAGACACTCTGAACGCCGCACAAGCCCTATTGGCAGGTTTGCTGTGGAAAATCATCGGCGCCATCGTGCTGTGGATAGTCGGCGGCTGGATTATCGCGTTCGCCTGCC
>JAEUNN010000478.1 GCA_016791085.1 Rhodocyclaceae bacterium
CAGCACCAGTACCCAGGGCGTGGCATAGCGCGCTTCGCGCGAACTGACCAGATAGATGAGCGATTCGGCCAGGCGCCCTATCCAGCCGCGCCGCAGCAGGCGGCCCAGCCAGCCGGCGCCGGGGCGCAGCGCCGGCAGCGCAGCGCCGCCGCTGGCGCGCAAGGACAGCCACACGGCCAGGCCGGCGGTGAGCGCAGCGGCCGCGAGCAAGCTCCAGAACAGCGCGTTTTGGGTAAATTGCGGCATGGCGCCTAGTTCCCGTGCGCGGCCACGAAGGGCTGCAAAATGGCCAGCCACACCGCGCTCGACAACAGCAGGTAGGCCAGCAGCGCCAGCATGCCGGCACGCAGCCAGGGCCGCAGCGGGGCCAGGCGGCGGTCGCGGCCGCTGGCCTTGAACTGATAGGCCTGCGGAAACAGTGCCTCGGACGCCGCCTGCGGCGCATCCGGCGCATCCGGCAGGCCGGGCAGTTCGGTGGCGGCGGCGCGCCGCGACCCGGTTTCGGCCAGCAGCCGGCGGCGCAATTCGTCCAGCCGCGCCATGCCGCTCGCGCCGCGATATTTGCCCTGGAAACCCAGGCGCAGGGACAACAGGTACACCGCGGCCAGTTCCGCGCGCAACAGCGCCTGCGACTCGGTCAGCACCAGGCGTTCGGCGTAGTCGAAAAAGCGCTGGCCGGCCACGCGGCTGCGGAACAGCCGGTATTCGAGCAATACGTCCAGCCAGGCATCGCGGCCGGACCAGTCGATTTCGAGCACGAAAATTTCGTCTATGACGGCCGCCGCGGCATACATGGCCAGGCGGTGCAGACGCCGCTCTTCGCTGCTGCCGTGGGCGCGCACGCGCTCGGCCTGCGCTTCGAGCAACAGGCCCAGGCGCGCGCTCATGCGCCGCGCCAGTTCGGGCGCGCCGGGCTCGGCATCGCCGGGGCCGGTCAGCGCGGCTTCGAGCCGTCCTTCGCGCCAGGCCTGGCGCAATTCGGCGACCACCTCATAGGTGCCGACGAAATCGTCGAGCAGAAAACCGTGACCCAATTCGGCCATGTCAGTGCTCCTCCGCGTCGTGCGCCGCGGCGTCCGGCGCCTGGCCGGCGGCAGCGGCCGGCCAGGGCGGCGTGCCTCTCCAGCGGTAGAGCAGGATGCCGGCCGGCATGCTGCGGTCGGCCGCGCCCTGTATGACCAGCGGGCGGCCGGCGCGGAACACCGGCCCCAGCCCGTCGCCGCGGTCGATCTGCTGATTGTTCACGACGAACAGCGTGGCCGCGGCCGGCAAACCCATGGCCTGGCGCTCGGCATCCTCGAGCGCGCGCACCGCCGCGCCGGGCAGCCGGCGCTGGCGCAGCATGGGCAACAGGTCGTCGCTGGCCACGCGCGCGCCGGCCAGCCAGGACTGCATGTCTTTCAGGCTTTGTCCGGCGCGCGGTTTAAGTTCTATGAGCAGGCGGTCGGTTTGCGCATCCACGTCGAGCCGCCGCACGAAGCCGGATTCGCCGGCATTCGTGAAAGGCAGGCGTTCCAGGTTGGATACGATGGCATCCACGCGGCGCGCCACGAAAGCGATGCCGGCGCCGAACTGCGGCGCACAGTCGCCATGCGCATAGGCCGACATAAGCGGCGGCAGGGGCGCGCCGGCCAGCCCGGCGGCCTGCCCCACCAACAGCGCCAGCGCGCGGTAGGCGTCGCGCGGATGGCTGTCCGGATCGCAGGCCGTCACGTCGAAATACGGCATGGCCGCGGCCAATTGACGCGCCAGGCGGGCCTGCAGGCCGTTGCCCTCGGCGTCGTCGCCCTGGTCGGCCAGTTCGCGCAATTTGCGCCACACGCGGCGCGACAAATCTTCCAGGCAGGCGAGCAAACCATATTCGCGCAGGAAAGTGCCGCCGGCCAGGCGCAGCATGGGCGGCACATAGGCCGAGCGTTGCAGGTGCCCGTCCGCGTCGCGCTGCACTTCCATGAGCGGCATGGCGACATAGTGCGGCAGCAGTTTTTCGTCGGCGAGCAGCACCAGATTGGGCCGCAGGCGCGCCACCGGCACCGGGTCGCCGCCGGTGTTCTCATCCGCCACGAGCTCGCCCGGCAGCGAAAAATAGCGCTGCAGATAGCCGTCCTGGCGCGCCGCATCGACACCGCGGCGCGGCACCGCGAGCCAGATGCGCAGCGACTTGCCGTTCGGCGTGAGGCGTTTTTCTTCGTTCAGGTTCAGGCGGATTTCGCGCGCGTCCTCGGCGAGCGGAAATTCCACCGGCAGGCCATCGGGCAGCACGGCCGACAGCTGCGCGATCTTGAGCCAGCCGTCGCCCCAGGCGCGCTCGTCCAGTTCCATGGACAGCAAGCCCCAATAATCGGCGCGCTGCGCGGCCATGCGCCGGGCCGCCAGGGCATGCCAGGCAATATCGTTCTGCTGCATGTGCTGCGGCGACAGCAACATGCCCTCCGACCACTGCACGGCATCCGGCAGCTCGGCACTTGACGGGGCGATATCGCTGGGCATGGCACGGTCTCCGTGGCGGGGGTCAGCGCGGCGCGTCGGCAA
>JAEUNN010000381.1 GCA_016791085.1 Rhodocyclaceae bacterium
GTCGGCGGTAACGAAGGGCACGCGCAAAATGCGCGCCAGGGTTTCGCACAACAAGGTTTTGCCGGTGCCGGTGGGGCCGATCAACAGCACGTTGCTTTTGGCGATTTCCATGCCCTCGCCAACCGCGGCCAGTTTTTTGTAGTGCGCATACACGGCCACGGCCACGATTTTCTTGGCCTCGCCCTGGCCGATCACATATTGATCCAGCGCGCGCACGATGGCGCTGGGGGTGAGGCTGCCAAGGATGGACTCGCTCATGACTATGCTTTCCTCAAGACCCAAAATGGGCGGCGCCGGCCACGGCTGGCACCCCTACGGCAGCGGCCTGGTGCATGCGCCACGCCGCTCGGGCCGCCAGGCTTTGCCTTGCGCCAGCCGGCCGCACGGGGCCAACGAGCGCAGCATATACCACAGACAGTAAAGCCTCGCGCGCGCCCTCGGCGCATATCGCGCCGAGCGTAGCGGCAGGACGGCGCTACGGGGGAATCGCAGGGCTTGAGCGGCATTTTGGCCATCCGCCGCAGGTCCATCGACCTTTCCCGCGGGCGGTTCGGCCTGCAAACACCCGTCGACCGGCGCCGGGGCGCAAGGCCGGGGGAAATCCGCCGCACTTCCGCTACGCGCCAGCGAGCCGTCCATCTGCTTCGCCGGGCCGGGCACGGCACCCTCGCCGGCGGGCATGGCGTGCACTGGTACGCTGCTTGCTAGTGCACCTTCGTCATCCCTCAGGCGCCGCGCCGGCCATGCAATGCCGGTGCAGCACACCTCCAGCCCACCGGACTACGCGCCATGCAAGCCAAAACCACACATCCCGTCGATGAGCGCTTGCCGCCGCTCGAACTTTTGTTGCTGGGCCTGCAGCACGTGCTGGTCATGTATGCGGGTGCGGTGGCCGTGCCGCTCATCGTGGGCGGCGCGCTCAAATTGCCCAAGGATCAGATCGCGCTACTCATCAATGCCGATCTGTTCGCCTGCGGCGTCGTGACGCTGATACAAACCTTGGGCTGCTGGAAATTCGGCATACGCCTGCCGGTCATGATGGGCGTCACGTTCGCTTCCGTGAGCCCCATGCTGGCCATGGCCGGCAATCCCGACCTGGGCATACTGGGCATTTATGGCGCGGTGATCGGCGCGGGCGTGTTCGGCATTGTCGTGGCGCCGCTGGTAAGCCGCCTGTTGCCGCTATTTCCGCCGGTGGTGACGGGCAGCATCATTACGGTGATAGGCATATCGCTCATGCGCGTGGGCATCAACTGGGCCGCGGGCGGCCAGCCCACCGTGCCCGGCCCCAACGGCCCGCAACCCAATCCGGCTTATGGCGCGCCCGAGCACCTCGCGGTGGCGGGGCTGGTGCTGCTATCCATACTGCTCATACTGCGTTTCGGGCGCGGCTTTCTGGCCAATATCGCGGTGCTGGCCGGCATCGTGGTCGGATTCGTGGTCGCGCTCATGCTGGGCCGCGTGAATTTTGCCGGGCTGGAACAGGCCGCCTGGATCGCGCCGGTGCTGCCCTTTCAGTTCGGCTGGCCGATTTTCGAGCCGGTCGCGGTACTGACCATGTGCCTCGTGATGCTGGTGGTCATGATCGAATCGACCGGCATGTTTCTCGCGCTGGGGGAACTGACCGGGCGCACCGTGGACCGCGACACGCTCGCACGCGGGCTGCGCGTCGATGGCCTGGGCACGCTGATAGGCGGCATATTCAATACCTTTCCCTATACCTCGTTTTCGCAGAATGTCGGCCTGGTCGGCGTGACCGGCGTCAAAAGCCGCTGGGTTTGCGCGATGGGCGGTGCCATCCTGCTGGCGTTCGGACTATTCCCCAAAATGGCGCACGTGGTCGCATCGGTGCCCCAATTCGTGCTGGGTGGCGCCGGCATCGTCATGTTCGGCATGGTCGCCGCGACCGGCATACGCATACTGGCCAAGGTCGATTACGAAAAACAGCGCCACAACGCCCAGGTCGTGGCGATCAGCATAGGCTTCGGCATGATTCCGCTGGTGGCCGACAAGTTCTGGGTGCAAATGCCCAAAGCCCTGGCGCCGCTCTTGCACAGCGGCATACTGCTCGCGTCGATCGCCGCGGTCGCGCTGAATGTCTGGTTCAACGGGCTGGCCAGCCAGCAGGACGCCGCAACGGCCGCTGCCTCGGCAAGCCATGCGTCGGACGCGGCCTGAGCGGCCCTTGCCGGCGGGGCCGCAAGGGGCCACCGGGGCGGCCGCGGCGGCGCGACCAGAGCGGCCGGCCGACGCCACGCCGGACGCGAAGCGCAAGAGCTTGCGCCAAAACCTTGGTCGATCGGGGCGTTCGGGGGATAATTCGCGCATGACTGCCGAAAATTGCGCCAACGACCCCCCTAGCGACAAGCAGAACGCGGACGCAGAGCCGGCTTTGCCGCAAGCTGCCGAAGCCCAGTCCGGCTCGCCCAAAGCTCAAAACCCGCGCCGCCGGCTGCGCGAACTGCTGGCGATTGCCGAACGCGATCGCAGCGACGCGGTATGGGACGAAATTATCGAGCTCGAAATCCAGTTGGCCGCGGGCAACCGCGTCCAGCCTGAACAGGCTGAGCCGGTCCGCCGCCCGGACGCGCCCCGGCGCCAGGAACCGGGGCGGCGTCCCGAGCAGCAAAACCGCCAAGAAGCTGGCGCAGGCTCCAAGCCCAACCGGCGCAACGTCAAAAAGCCCAAGCGCAGCGGCCCTGCCACGCCGAAAAAATAAGCACCGGGGCGCCTTCGCGGGGCGCGGCGGCGCGTCCGTTGCGGCATGGACATGGCGGCGTGCGCGCTTCGCCGCGCGCCGGCATCGCGCCAGGGTGCGGGCGAACTCCAGCAGCGCGGCAATGTCAGGCAACGGCGCGACCAGCGCTCCATGCGCTGCGCCGGGCGCCTGGCGTCATACCCCATAACCAGGACGAACGCGTGACGGCCGGCTCCACGCTCGCCATGCGGAGGATGTGAAATGGCACGTCTAAGGGTGTTCCACAAGACCGAATATTGCTACAGCCAGCCGGTGCGATTCAGCGAACACCGCTTCATGTGCCGTCCGCGCGACAGCCACGATTTGCGCCTGATCGACACCGGCATCACCATCACGCCCCCGGCCACCTTGAAGTGGGTGCATGACGTATTCGGCAATTCGGTGCTGGTTGCGACCTTTGCGGACATGTCCGATCGTCTGGTGTTCGAATCGACCTTCGTCGCCGAACATTTCCCGGCCGATCCCGACGTGGACCTGATCGAGCCCTACGCGGCCGAGTTGCCGTTCACCTACGACGCCAGCGAAATGCCGGACCTGGCGCGCAGCATCGAACGCCAGTACGCCGATCGCGAGCACCGCATCGACGCCTGGGTGCGCGCCGTGCGCACGCAGGCGGGCACCGACAAAACCCTGGATGTGCTGGTCGCCATCACGCGTGCCATCAAGGAGCAATTCAGCTATGAAGCGCGCGACGAAGAAGGCACCCGTACGCCGGTCGAAACGCTGGAACTTGCGCGCGGCAGTTGCCGCGATTTCGCGCTGTTCATGATGGAAGCCGTGCGCAGTCTGGGCCTGGCCGTGCGCTTCGTGTCCGGCTACCTCTACGACGAATCGTTGGTCACGGCGCAAGACGCGATGATCGGCGGCGGTGCCACGCATGCCTGGGTGCAGGTGTATCTGCCGGGTGCCGGCTGGCTGCCGTTTGACCCCACCAATGCCATCATCGGCGGGCGCAACCTGATTCGCATCGCCGTGGCGCGCGACCCGTCCCAGGCGGCACCGCTCACGGGCAGTTACGAAGGCCCGCCCGACGCCTTTGTGAGCATGACCGTGGAAGTGCAGGTCAGTGTCGAAACTGCCGACACCGCGCCGCCCGCGGCGCCATGACTGCGCGAGCCCGCTGTGCAGCGCGCATGCGGCCGGTCTGACGCAGGCCCGGGCCGGCCGGGCCGCCGCGCGCTGAGCGCCACACCGGCACACCGCAAGCTTTACGCGGCACGGCCGCGTTGCACTGCCGCGCCCGGATCGGGTTCGCGCCGCTGTTACGCGGCGCGCGGATCCCGCTAGCTTGGGTCGGCGCGGCTCACCGGGGCTTGCGCCGAAACTTCCGCGGCGTCGGCCGGTCCCCAGCTGCCGCCCAGTGCACGCACCAGCCCCACGGTGGCCTGATATTGCGCCGAGCGCACCTGCAGCGCTTCGCGCCGGCTGCGCAATTCGCTGCGGCGTGC
Organism: Rhodocyclaceae bacterium; assembly: GCA_016791085.1. GTDB lineage: Bacteria > Pseudomonadota > Gammaproteobacteria > Burkholderiales > Rhodocyclaceae > JAEUNM01. The sequence goes on from JAEUNN010000381.1 coordinate 4,207, forward strand.
GTCCAGCAGGTCCAGTTGGCTCACGTAACCGTTGCGATAGCGATGGTCCGACAACAGGGTTGCACGGCTGGCCGATTCGACCGCGCGCGCCTCGGCTCCGGACTGTTCGGCCAGCAGTTTGAGCGCCGCGAGCTGGTCTTCGACTTCCTTGAACGCAATCAAAACCTGCTCGCGGTAAGTCGCCAGCGCGGCATCCAGTTCGGCACCGGCGCTTTTCACGCCGGCCTCGCGGCGGCCGCCGTCGAATATCGGCAAGGCCAGCAGCGCGCCTATGCCCCAGGCGCGCGCCGACCACTTGAACAAATCGCCCAGATCGGCCGATGCATAACCGCCCGAGCCGGTCAGCGCGATATTCGGGAACCACGCGGCTTTGGCTACGCCTACCCGCGCCTGCGCGGCCAGCATGGAACGCTGGGCGGCTGCCACGTCGGGCCGGCGCACCAGCACGGTACTGGGCACGCCGGCCGGAATGACCGGCAGCGCGGTGGACCAGGCCGCCGTGTCGAGCCGGAAATTCGCGGCCGGTTCGCCCAGCAGCACCGCCAGCGCATGTTCCAGCTCGGCGCGGCGGCGCGCCAGCGCGAGCGCGTCGGATTCGGTCGCGGCGACTTCGGTGCGCACCCGCGCCACATCCAGTTCCGCCACGTCGCCAGCACTGTGACGTTTTTCCACGAGGTCGCGGGTTTCCCGATAGGCGACCAAAGTTTCGTCCACCAGGGCCCGTTCCGCATCCAGCGCGCGCAGCGCCAAATACGTCTGGGCGACATTGGCCTGCACCAGCAGACGGGTGCTGGCCAGCAAGGCGGCGCGGCTTTCGGCGTCCAGCGCCGCAGCTTTGGAGGACTGCGCGAGGCGGCCGAACAGATCGAGCTCCCAGGCCAGATTTGCGCCCGCGCTGATCTGGGTACCGGCGCTGCCGGCCGCCTGGGCCGCCGCCCCGCCCTGCCGCGACACGTTGGCGCCCAGGCCGACTTGCGGGGCGCGGTCGGCGTCCGCGCTCTGCACCAGCGCGCGCGCCTGGGCGAGCCGGGCCGCGGCGATCTGTATGCTGTTGTTCCTGGCCGCAGCGCGCGCCTCCAGTTCGTCCAGCACCGGGTCTGCGAACACCTGCCACCAGCGGCCGTCCGCCGGAACCTGGGCCGCAGTGAGCTGGGTCCAGCGGCCGTCGCCCTCCTTGTAGGCGGCCGGGGCGCTGGGCAGTGCGGCGGGGTCTATGGGCGGCGCGGTCGCACAGCCGGCCAGCACCAGGGCGGCCAGCAGCAAAGTCGGGCGCAGGCGTTTCAGTATCGAAGTCATGATGGCAAGTCCTTGTTCGTTGGGTCGGGCGGACCGTGCGCGCCGCGTCCGATTGCGGCGACGGCGCATCCGCCCGGCGGTCAGTCAGTCATGCGTAGTGCGCGGTGCCGCCAGCACCGGCCTTACCCCCGGCGTTGCCGCCGAGGCCCCGGCGAACGCCTCCACGTGCGGCACCTCGCCGTGCAGCTTGAGCGGGCGATTGCCGGCCAGGCGGCGCATGAGCACATAGAACACCGGCGTCAGGAACAGGCCGAATGCCGTCACGCCTATCATGCCGGCGAACACCGCCACGCCCATGGCGCGGCGCATTTCCGAGCCCGCGCCGGTCGCCAGCACCAGCGGCAGCACGCCCATCACGAAAGCCATGGAGGTCATCAGGATGGGGCGCAGGCGCAGCCGTGCCGCCTCGATGGCCGCCTGTAGCGGGCTGCGTCCGGCAAATTCCAGCTCGCGCGCAAATTCCACGATCAGGATGGCGTTTTTCGCGGACAGTCCCACCAGCACGATCAGGCCGATCTGCGTGAACACGTTGTTGTCGCCGTGGGACAGCCACACCCCGGTCATGGCCGCCAACAGGCCCATGGGCACGATCAGGATGATGGCGATCGGCAAGGTGAGGCTTTCGTACTGCGCGGCCAGCACCAGGAACACCAGCAGGATGGCGAGCGGGAATACCCACACCGCGGAATTGCCGGCCAGAATTTCCTGATAGGTCAGTTCGGTCCATTCGTAGCCTATGCCGGGCGGCAAGGTTTCCGCGGCGATGCGCTCCACCGCCGCGCGCGCCTGGCCGGACGAATAGCCGGGCGCGGCGCCGCCGCTGATGTCGGCCGACAGGAAGCCGTTGTAGCGCATGGCCCGCTCGGGACCGAAACTTTGCTCGACCTTGAGCAGCGCCGACAGCGGCACCATATCGCCGGCATTGGAACGGACCTTGAGCTGGCCCACGTCCTCGGCCCGGGCGCGGAACGGCGCATCGGCCTGCACACGCACCGAATAGGTACGGCCGAACTTGTTGAAGTCGTTCACATACAGGCTGCCCAGGTAAATCTGCATGGTGTCGAACACCTCCGTCACCGGCACGCCGAGCTGACGCGCCTTGGTGCGGTCCAGGTCGGCATAGAGCTGCGGCACATTCACCTGATAGCTGGAGAACAGCCCGGCCAGTTCCGGCGCCTGCGCGGCCTTGGCCAGAAACGCCTTGGTGGCCGCGTCCAGCGCCGCATAGCCCAGCGAGGCGCGGTCTTCCAGTTGCAGTTTGAAGCCGCCCGTGGTGCCCAGTCCCTGCACGGGCGGAGGCGGAAACATCACGATGAAGGCGTCCTGGATTTGCGCGAATTGCTGGTTCAGCCGCGCCGCGATGGCCGCCGCGCTCTGATCCGCGCCGCGCCGCTCGGAAAACGGCTTGAGCGGTGTGAACACGATGCCCGAATTGGCGCTATTGGTGAAACCGTTGATCGACAGGCCCGGGAACGCCACGGCATGTTCCACGCCGGGCGTGCTCATGGCGATGTCGCCCATGCGGCGTATGACTTGTTCGGTGCGGTCCAGCGTGGCGCCGTCGGGCAGTTGCGCGAAGCCGATCAGGTATTGCTTGTCCTGCATGGGCACGAAGCCGCTGGGCACGGTTTTGAACAGGCCCGCGGTAAGCGCGACCAGGCCCAGGTACATGGCCAGCATGAGCGCCTTGCGGCCCAATGCTTTGCCCAGACCGCCGCGGTAAGCTTCGATGCCGCGCCCGAACAGCCGGTTGAAACGACGGAAAAAGCCGCCCAACAGCTTGTCCATGCCGCGTGTAAGCCAATCTTGCGGCGCATCGTGGCGGCGCAGCAGCAGTGCCGCCAGCGCCGGCGACAGGGTGAGCGAATTGATCGCCGAAATGACCGTGGATATCGCGATGGTCAGGGCGAACTGGCGATAGAACTGCCCGGTCAGCCCGCTCAGGAAGGCGAGCGGCACGAATACCGCGACCAGTACCAGGGCGATCGCCACGATGGGCCCGGACACTTCCCGCATGGCGCGGTAAGTCGCTTCGCGCGGCGCGAGGCCGGCTTCGATGTTGCGCTCGACGTTTTCCACCACCACGATGGCGTCGTCCACCACGATGCCTATCGCCAGCACCAGCCCGAACAGCGACAGCGCGTTGATGGAAAAACCGAACACGTGCATGACCGCGAACGTGCCTATCACCGACACCGGCACGGCCAGCAGCGGAATGATGGAAGCGCGCCAGGTCTGCAGAAACAGTATGACCACCAGCACCACCAGCGCCACGGCCTCCAGCAGGGTATGCACGACCGATTCGATGGACGCGCGCACGAACTGGGTCGGGTCATACACGATTTCGTAATCGACGCCCTGCGGCATGTGCTGTTTCAGCTCCGCCATGGTTTTGCGCACGTCGTCGGAAATCTGGATGGCGTTGGAGCCGGGCGCCTGGAATATCGGTATGGCCACCGCCTGTTTGTTGTCCAGCAGCGAGCGCAGCGCATATTCGGACGCACCCAGTTCTATGCGGCCCAGGTCGCGCAGGCGCGTGACGGCGCCATCCGCGCTGGTCTTCACGATAATGTCGCCAAATTCCTCTTCGCTCTGCAAACGCCCCTGGGCGTTGATGGGCAGTTGCACGTCTATGCCGGTCAGGCCCGGCGAGGCGCCCACCGTACCGGCGGCGGCCTGCACGTTCTGCTCGCGGATCGCGCGCACCACGTCGCCGGCCGACAGACCGCGCTCGGCCACCTTGCGCGGGTCCAGCCAGACGCGCATGGAATAGTCGCCGGATCCGAATAGCGCCACCTGGCCCACGCCGCCTATGCGTGCGAGCCTGTCCTTCACGTTGAGCAGCGCATAGTTGCGCAGATAGGTCATGTCGTAGCGCGCGTCCGGCGACAGCAAATGCACCACCATCGTCAGGTCGGGCGAACTTTTCACGCTGGTGACGCCCAGGCGGCGCACTTCTTCCGGCAGGCGCGGCTCGGCCTGGTTGATGCGGTTCTGCACCAGTTGCTGGGCGCGGTCCGGGTCGGTGCCGAGCTTGAAGGTGACCGTGAGCGTCATGAGCCCGTCGGTGGTGGCCTGGCTGCCCATGTACAACATGCCTTCGACGCCGTTGATGGCTTCTTCCAGCGGCGTCGCAACGGTTTCGGCGATGACTTTCGGATTGGCGCCCGGATACTGGGCACGTACCACGACCGAAGGCGGCACCACCTCGGGATATTCCGAGATGGGCAGGGCGCGCACGGCCAGCAGGCCGGCCACGACCATGAGCACCGACAGTACGCCCGCAAAAATCGGGCGGTCGATAAAAAAGCGCGAAAAATTCATGGCGGTCTCCGTGGCGGGTCGATCAGGAACGCGGCGCGGCCTGGGCCTGGCCCTGCATGCCGCTGCGCGCATCCATGGCCACCGGCTGAGGCGCCACCAGAGTGCCCGGACGCACGCGCTGCAGGCCATTCACGACGATGCGCTCGCCGGGCGCCAGCCCGGCCGTGACGATGCGCAGCCCGTCCGCTGCGGCACCCAGGCTGACTTCGCGATACGCCGTCTTGTTGTCCTCGCCGACCACCAGCACATAGCGCTTGTTCTGGTCGGTACCGACCGCGCGCTCATCCACCAGCAGCACCGGTTCGGTGCTGGCGCGGCCCAGCCGCACTTTGGCGAACTGGCCCGGTATCAGGCTGCCGTCCGGGTTGTCGAACACCGCCCGCATGCGCACGGTGCCGCTTTTCGCATCGACCTGGTTATCCACCAGTTGCAACTGGCCCGCATAGGGCGTGTCGGGGGTGGCGGCGGTTCCCATCTGCACCGGTATGCGCTGCGCCTGATCGGTGATCGAGCCGCCCTTCGCCGCCAGGTCTTTCAGGGCGCGCGCAACCACCTGCTCGTCGGCCTCGAAACTCGCGTAGATGGGGCTTACCGACACCAGCGTGGTGAGCACCGGCGCGGCGGGGCCCGAACCGACCAGATTGCCGGCCGTGACTTCGAGTTTGCCCACTCGGCCGGACACCGGGGCACGCACCTGGGTATAGCCCAGGTTGAGCCGGGCCGACTGCAAGGCGGCCTGGGCGGCATGCACTTCGGCATCCGCAGCGCGCCAGGCATTGACGCGTTCCACAAGTTCGCGCTCGGCGATGGCTTTCAGTTCCCACAGGCGCTGGGCGCGCTCCTGCTCGCTGCGCGTATAGGCCAGGCGCGCTTGGGCGGCGGCCACCTGGGCGGCGGCTCTATCCACCTCCGCGGCATACGGGGCCGGATCGATGGTGAGCAACAGATCGCCCTGCTTGACCAGTCCGCCTTCGCGGAAATGCACGGACTGAACCGTGCCGGACACGCGCGGGCGTATATCCACGCGGTCCACGGCTTCGAGACGGCCGGAAAATTCATCCCAGGTTGCCACTTCGCGCAGATTTACGGTGGCCACCGACACCGCCATGGCGGCCGCCAGGGCGGGCGCCGGGGTGGCTTCGACTTGCGGCGAACGCAGCCCCAGCAGGGCCGCCGCGATGGCGGTGAGGCCGGCCAGCGCGCCGGCGGCCAACAGACGGCGTTGTTTGCGTTGGGGATTTGAGCTCATGGTGTTCTCCTTGTGACGGGTCCAAACTGGGTGCCGCGGCGGACTGGCCGCTCAGCGTTGCGCCGGCTGCGCCGGCGTCGAGGCAAGAAATTCGTGCAGGCGCGCACGCACCAGGCCGGCGAAGGGCGGCTCGCTTGCAGCCCCCTCCAGCAGCGCGGCGGGCCAGCCCGTGGGGCCGGGCAATGCGCACTCCGCAACGGCCACACCGGCTTGCTGCAGGCGGCGGCCATAGGCAAAGGTTTCGTCGCGCAGAGGGTCGTCGGCGGCGCTCACCAGCAGTGCCGGCGGCAGGCCGGCCAGGCGCAGCGCACGCCCGGGCGCGGCATACGGATGTTCGGTGCTGCAGGGGCTGTGCAGGTAAGCGCGCCAGCCGCAGGCCAGCGGGCAAGTGGCCGCACCGGCCTGGCTGGCGCGCACCGAAGCGCTACCCAGGCAGGGGTCCAGCATGGCCGACAGCAGGATTTGGCCCGCCAGCGGCGGCGCCTGACGATCGCGCGCCACCAGGGCGAGCGCCGCGGCCAGGTTGGCGCCGGCTTCTTCGCCGGCCACGAACAGGCGCGCGCGCGGTCCGGCCAGTTTCGTGCGCTGGCGGGCGGCCCATAGCAGCGCGGCATGGCCGGCTTCGATGGCCGCCGGAAAAGGCTGCGCCGGGGCCAGCGGATATTCCACCGACACCACCACGGCGCCCGCCGCCGCGAGCCAGCCGCGCACCATGGCGCCGCTGTCCAGCGACCCGGACACGAAAGCGCCGCCATGGAAATGCAGCACCAGCGCGCGCTCCGGCACAGGCTCGGCGCGGCCCTGGATGCGCAGGGCCAGCGGCTCGGCCAGGCCCAGGTCCACGCGGCGGTCTTCCGATTCCGGGGCCTGCGGCGCGGCGGGCAAATTCGATACGGATTTGGCTGACATCGTTTGCGGTCCGCCCAGGCGGCGGAATTTTGGTTTGCGTAGGATGCAAACGATAGATCAGATCAATTCACGAATAAATATGCTTTTCGTGGCTACTTTGTTTCCACTGGTGAATAATCCTGGCTGGCCCCCTACCAAGGAGCAAACCATGGATCAATTTCTGGCCCTGCGCGTATTCGCGCGGGTAGTCGAAGCCGGCACGTTCACGCGCGCCGCCGATTCCCTGGGCATGCCCAAATCCACGGTGACCAAGCTGTTGCAGAGCCTGGAGGCGCATCTCAGGGTGAAATTGCTGAACCGCAGCACGCGCCGCGTAACGGTCACGGCCGACGGCGCGGCCTATTACGAGCGCACCGCGCGCTTGCTCACCGAACTGGAAGAAATCGACGCCAGCCTTTCCAACGCCCAGGCCTCGCCCAAAGGACGGCTGCGCATCGATGTCGGCGCGTCGGTCGCGGTACAGATCGTGGTGCCGCATCTGTGCGACTTCCACCAGCGCTATCCGGACATACAGATAGACCTGGGGGTGGGCGACCGCGTCGTGGATTTGGTGGCCGAAAACGTGGATTGCGTGGTGCGCGCCGGCGTCATCGCGGACGAATCGCTGGTCGCACGGCGCATCGGCCAGCTCGATTTCATCACCTGCGCCGCGCCGGCCTATGTGGCACGCCACGGCCTGCCCGCCCATCCTGCGGAACTCGAGGACAATCACTGCGTGGTGGCCTATTTTTCGGCTGGCACCGGGCGCTTCTATCCTTTCGATTTCACCCGCGGCGCCGAAAAGCTGGAAGTGGACGGCCGCTACACCGTGGCCGTGAACGACAGCAACACCTATCTGGCCGCTGGACTGAACGGCCTTGGCATCATCCAGGTGCCGCGCTTCATGGTAGACGCGCACTTGGCGCGCGGCGAAATGCTGCAACTTCTACAAGACTGGACCTGCAGCAGCCTGCCCGTCTACGTCGTGTATCCGCCCAACCGGCACCTGAGCGCCAAACTGCGGGTATTCGTGGACTGGATGGCCGAAGTGTTCGCGCAATACGGTTAGGCACAGAAGCACCTGCCCGCTGCGCGCGGACGCCGGAGCGGGCGCGGGTCCGAAACCGGACCGAAGTCTGAACTGCAGGCTCGCGCCCACGCAGACAAATCAAACAAAGAATGTCAAATGCGCAAGGATGAAACCGCATACCGTTTATCGCGAGCGGACCAGCCTCTGCGTGTTAGTCTCGCGGCGAGCGCTCAAATTGCCGCCCTGCAGCACCTGAACAAGGGAAGTAAAAACGGGTCTGGTCAGATTTATGCCAGGCACGCAGATCGCTTACGCAGCTTTTACGACGCATCGATCAAAGGCACTTCGCGCCGGAAATCAAAACCTTTCAGCTTTGCCAGTTCGACGGCCATCTTGAATCTGGCAGACACATAAGCGGAGGCAAAATTTTCGGTAAAGCAAAATATGTCGCACCCCGCAACTTTGTTCGAGTACATGAGGCTGCGTGCTCCTGCAGCCATCCCACGTCGGCATGGCCAATGAAGCGGCCGGGACGGGTTCCCGTAAACACCACGGCATCGACACCGGGATCGTTCTCCACCCGGTCCAGCAGGCCGGCAAGTTCGTCGGCCATTTTCTACCCCATCACCCCATGCGGCCCTCCGTCCAGGCGCACAATCAGCACCGTGCCGCGGACCTCGACGTGCAGGTGCTTGAACCGGCCACGTGTTGTTGTCATCTTCGTATCCTCTCGAACCGGGCGAGCATGCCTGCTCCGGAATCACATCCCTGTCATTTGCACGACGACCTTGCCCTTGGCCCGTCCCTGTTCAAGGTATGAAAGCGCCTCTTTCGATTGATCGAAGGGGAATACTTTGTCGATCACCGGCCGGAGGTGGCCGGCGTCGAGCAGTCTGGCGATTTCCGCGAGTTGGCGGCCGTCGGGACGCACGAACAGGAATGAATACCCGACA
>JAEUNN010000430.1 GCA_016791085.1 Rhodocyclaceae bacterium
GGGTTGCCCGCCTGCGGCAGCCGCAATGCCAGGCTGGCGCAAATTTGCTCGCGCAGCACATCGAGGTCCATGCGTGAATCCAGTATCGAAAGCCGGTTGGTCGCAAGGCGCCGCTGCCGCTCGCGGCCTGCCTGCGGCGCCGGGCACGATCATAGCGCAGCCCCCCGCCGCCCGCACCGCCGCGCCGGCAGGCTGCAGCGGGCGCCGGCCGTCAGGCGGCATGCCCGGCCCTGCTCCGGGCCTGCGGCAAGACTACACTCCCTAGGGTCCAGCGCGTTTTTGCCGGCGGAGCCCACCATGTCCATACAGACCCGCATCAGCCCCTGCCTGTGGTTCGACGACCAGGCCGAATCAGCCGCCCACTACTATGTGAGCATATTCAAGAACTCCCGCATCCTCACCGTGAGCCACTATGGCGAAGCCGGGTTCGAGGTGCATGGCCGCCCGGCCGGTTCGGTGCTCACGGTGGCATTCGAACTGGACGGCCAGCGTTTTCTGGCCCTCAATGGCGGGCCGCTGTTCAAATTCAGCGAGGCGGTATCGCTCATCGTGAACTGCGACACCCAGGCGGATATCGACTATTACTGGGAACGCCTGTGTGAAGACGGCGATCCGGCCGCGCGGCAGTGCGGCTGGCTGAAGGATAAATTCGGCCTGTCCTGGCAGGTCGTGCCGGCCGAACTGGACGATCTGATCTGCGACCCCGACCCGGGCGTGCGCGACCGCGTCATGACCGCCTTGCTCAAAATGAGCAAACTCGATCTGGACCTGCTGCGCGCCGCGCGCGCAGGCTGAATCAAGCGGCCACGCGCAGCTTATTCGCCCGCACGCAGCGGCTGCGCCGGTAGTTCTGAAGGGGTAATTTCCAGAGTCAGGATGGCACTGCCGCGCAGCACCGAAAACGCCTGCGGCCGGCCCAAAGTTTCGCTGTCCAGCGCACGCGCCAGGGCCGCGATACCGGTAAGCGGCCGGCCGCCCATGGCCAGCAGCACGTCGCCTTCATGCAGTCCCGCACGTGCCGCCGGCGCGCCGGCTTCCACCTTCAACACATGCACGGCGCGCGCTTCCTGCAGGTTCAGGCGCGACAGCGCGCGCCGCGGCAGGCGCAGATCGGCCCCGGCGATGCCGATATAGCCGCGCCGCACGCGGCCGTAGCGGATCATGTCGCCCAGCACGACGCGCACCAGGTCGATGGCCACGGCGAAACAGATGCCCTGCGCGCCCGGAATGATGGCGGTATTGACGCCTATCACCTGGCCGCGCGTATCCAGCAGCGGCCCGCCGGAATTGCCGGCGTTCAAGGCGGCGTCGGTCTGTATCACGTCGTCGATGAGGCGCCCGTTCGCGGCCGGCAGCGAACGCCCCAGGGCACTCACCACCCCCGCCGTCACGGTGGCCTGGAAGCCGAGCGGATTGCCTATCGCGATGGCCACCTGCCCCACGCGCAAATTGCCGGACTGGCCGAGCGGCGCG
>JAEUNN010000450.1 GCA_016791085.1 Rhodocyclaceae bacterium
GCGGTCGTGATACTGAGCCCCAATCTGGCCAACATGCTGGCGCCGCTCTGGTGCGGCATACCGCGGCGCGTGGCGGTGCTGGCGGACCGCCGCCGCGGCGTCGCGCGCCTGGCCTGGCCGCTGTTGAGCCACGGCGAAGCACACCGGACCGGGCAATTGTTCCGCAGCACCGCCTTGCGCGCGCTGGCCGGGCTGGGCTTGGACGTCGATGACGCATGTCTGGCCCTCAACAACGAAGCGCCGCGCAGCCCGGCGGCCGACGCGCGGGCGGCCGAATTGCTCGGCGCCGTGCGCGGCCCGTTGGTCGGGCTGGGGCTGGGCGCCGGCAATCGCATGAAAGCACTGGGGCCGCAGCAACTGAGCGAACTGGCCGGGTTCATCCTGTCCGCCACGCCGGCCACGCTGGTGCTGGTGGGCACCGGGGCCGACCGCGACGCCGCAACCCTGCTCATGCAAAATCTTCCGCCCGGGCGCGCACTCGACACTACCGGACGTCTGGAACTGGACCAACTGCCCGCCTTGCTCGCCGCGCTGGACTGTTACGTGGGAGTGGATTCCGGTGCCACCTATCTGGCCGATGCGGCCGGCGTGCCGGTGGTCGATTTCATGGGGCCGGCCGATGCGGACGACCAGCGCCCGCTGGGAGCGCGGGCCATCGTGGTGCGCAGCGCGGAACCCTGCGCCCCCTGCTCGCACAGTTTCGACGCTCCTTACCATTGCCGGCTGGGCACGCTGGCCTGCATGAAACATGCGCCGCTACGCGTGCTGGCCGATCAGGTCGCCGCGATTCTGGCCGCCGGCGCGCGCTGACCGGCCGGCCGCGCGTACGCCTTCAAGCGCCGCTGCCGGTATCGCGCACCTCCCCGTCCAGATAGAACCACCGCCCGTGTTCGCGTACGAACCGGCTCGTTTCGTGCAGGCGCGCGGCGCGCCCGGAAATTTTGTAGCGGGCGACAAATTCCACGCTGGCGTGGTCGGGGTCATGCACCTGTTGCCCCAGCACGCTAAGACCCAGCCATTTGGGCTGCGATGTCGTCACCAGGTCCAGTTCCGCCGGCCGCGTGGTTGGGTGCCAGGTCGCCAGCAAATAAGCCTGCGCCGCACGCACATAGGCCGTGTAGCGGCTTTTCATGAGCGTGACGGCATCCGGTGCCGCGCCACCGCCGTCTATAAAGCGGCCGCAACACCTGGCGTAATCGATGCCGCTGCCGCAGGGGCAGATTTGCTCCGGTGTCTTTTTTCGCATGTCTGCCGAATTTTCCGGCCCCTACCAGGGCAGGCCTTGTTCCAGCGGCAGGACTTGGCCGCTCTGCCAGGGCGCATAGCCGGGCAGGCCGGCCAGCAGGGCGGCAAAATTTTCGCCGGCCAGGTATTGGCACAAGTCGCGCACCGGCCGCGCTTCGATCATTTCGAGCGGACACAGCAAAAAGTAGCGCTCGCGCGCCAGAAACACGAAATCCAGCCCCATTTCGACGGCCGCCGCGCGTATGCCCAGTCCGGCGTCGGCGCTGCCGCAGGCCACCGCGGCGGCAACCGCAAGATGCGTGGATTCTTCCACGCGATAGCCGCGTATGCGTCCCGGTACGATGCGCTCGCGCGCCAGCAACTGGTCGAACAACAGGCGCGTGCCGGTACCGCGTGCGCGATTCACGAAGCGCGCGTCACGCGCAGCCAGATCGGCGATGCCGCTCAGGCGCAGAGGATTGCCGCGCGCCACCAGCAGCCCCTGCTGGCGGGTCGCGACGCCGATCAGGCGCTGGCGGCGCGGCTTGAGCCAGCGCCGGTAACCGATATGCACCAGGCTGCCGCGGCCGGCGTCTTCCGGTACGTGAAATCCCGCCAGATCGCACTCGCCGCGGGCGAGCGCCTCCAGCGATGCGGAACTGCCCACGAATTTGAGTCCTAGCTGTATGCCCAGGCGCTCGGCCCCCTGTTCGCGCAGCCGTGCCAGCGCCAGGTCGTGGCTGGCCTGCAGGCGCAACAGCGCGATACTGGCGGCGGCGCGATTGAGTTCGGCTTCCAGTTCCGCCGCGATATTGTCGAGATTCGGCGCCATGCGCGCCAGGGCGCGGCTCTGCGCATCGAGCAGCTTGCCGGCGAATTCGGTCAGGCTCACGCCGCGGCCTTTGGCGCGCAACACGACCGGACGCCCCAGGGCCTGTTCCCAGTCGCGCAGGCGGCCCCACAGATGGCGGTAAGAACAATCCAGTTCTTCCGCCGTTGCGGCTATGGAGCCGCTGCGGCGTATCGATTCGAGCACCTCGAACAGGTCGGCGCCCACGCTCACCGCCCGGTTACCGGGCGGTGACCAGGCGAAAGACAGGTCTAGCTGCAACACGCCTGCAAGCCTATAGCGGAAAGAAACCAAGGCCACCGCCCGGGGCGGCCGCGCCAGCCGTGCCACACAGCTTGTCGCGGCCGGACACCTGGCGGCACGGTCGCAGTTGCCGGTTCATGCGCTTCAGTCCTTGCCTATCATGACGCTGTGCGCCTTGATGACCACATAGGCGTCATCGCCGGCCTTGAGGCCCATATGCGCGACCGACTGTTGCGTAATGATGGCCGCGACAGATTTGCCCGGCGCGATTTCCACGACCACTTCGGTATCGACCGCCCCCGGCGTGACGGACAGAACCTTACCCGACAAAACATTGCGCGCACTGATTTTCATGGTGATGACTCCTGTGGTTCAAGCGATGAAATTGCCGCTGCCGGCAAACAGACCCGGCTCCGGCAACTGCAGCACGACATCGCGCAGAGCCCGGTAGCCGGAAATACCATCGATCAAGTCCTGCACGCGGGGGCTCGCCAGCAGTACGCGCAGAGCGAGGCCCGGTTCGGACTCCCAGGTGGCGGCCGCGGCGGCCAGAAAATAGCGGTCGTAGGCGAGCGTGATGAAATCCAGACCGAACTGATCGGCCGCGGCGCGCAGGCCGAAGCCTGCCTGGGCCATACCGCTCGCCACCGTGGCGGCGACGGCGACGTGGGTAAATTCCTCCTCGTCGTAGCCGGCAATCCGGGCCGGGTCCAGGCCTTCGTCGCGCAGCAGGCCGTCGAACAACAGGCGCGTGCCCGAGCCGACCTGCCGATTGACGAATTTGAGCGGCCGCGTGACGAGGTCGCGCAGGCCGGCTACCGCCTGCGGGTTGCCCGCCGGCAGCATGAGCCCCTGTTCGCGCTGCATGATTTCCACGACGCGGTGATGCTGCCGCGACAGCACGCCGCGCAGCATTCCGCCCGCGTAATGCGCGAGGCGGCCTCCCGGCACGTGAAAGCCGGCAAATTCGCAATGGCCGTTGCCCAGTTCGCGCAGCGCCTCGGCACTGCCGCGGAACTGCACATTGAGTTGAAAGCCGTCGGCCACGCCGGCAAGTTCGCGCAGTTTCACGAGCACCAGATCGTGGCTGGCAGCCAGGGTCAAAACCGGCACTGCGCCCGGCGCGAGCGCTTGCAACAGGCGCGTCAATTCCGACGACAAGGCGGCCAGGCGCGGGGCAAGTTCCTGCGCCACGCGGCGTTCGGCCTCCAGGACGCGCTCGGCAAATGGCGTAAGGCGCGCGCCGCGACCTTTCTCGAGGTGGGCCAGCGGCGCCCCGAGCAGTTCGCTCCACTCCTGCAAACGTCCCCACAGGTGCCGGTAGCTCACCCCCATGCGCCGCGCAGCGCCCTGCAGCGAGCCGGTTTCGGCCAGGGCCGTCAGCGCCGCGAACATGCGCGCGTCGGCATGGCGCCCCTCGCCATCCGCGATGCGCCAGTCGCAGGCCAGATTGACCGTGAGCCGGCCGGCAATATATGTATTCGATTGCATATTTAATAGAAGTCCGATTTCTATTATCTTACGCGATTCGAGCCACCCGTAAGCGACTTCGCGTCACGACCGATTCCCGAAACGCCATGCAGGAAATTTCCCAGGCCATTGCCGCCGCCGCCGCACTGGTAGGCAGCGGCGACAGCAAGCTGGTGGCCATCATGTTGCTGAGCCTGCGCGTAAGCCTGTGCGCCGTCCTGCTGTCGGCACTGATCGGTTTGCCGCTCGGCGCGGCGCTCGCCATCGGGCGCTTCGCCGGCCGCCAGACCTTGACGGTCATACTCAATGCGTTCATGGGCTTGCCGCCGGTGGTGGTGGGGCTGTTCGTCTATCTGATGCTGTCGCGCGCCGGGCCGCTGGGACAATTCGGACTGTTGTTCACCCCCACCGCCATGGTGATTGCACAGGTCGTGCTGATCACCCCCATCATCGCCGCGCTGGCGCGCCAGATCGTCGCCGACGCCTGGCAGGATTACGCGGAACAGCTCAAATCGCTGGGCGCCGGCTTCACCCAGTCGGTGCGCACGCTCATCTGGGACACGCGCTTTTCGCTCCTTACCGTGCTGCTGGCAGGATTTGGCCGCGCGGTCGCAGAAGTCGGCGCGGTCATGATCGTGGGCGGCAATATCGACGGCGTCACGCGTGTCATGACCACCGCCATCGCGCTCGAAACCAGCCGGGGCGACCTGCCGCTCGCGCTCGCGCTGGGCCTCATCCTGATCGCGCTGGTGTTGCTGCTGAACACCTGCGCCCACCTGATACGCCAAACCGCACAACGACGTTATGGCTGAACCGCGCCGACTGCTGCCGCTGGAAATTTCCGAGCTTTCGTTCCGCATCAATGGCCGCACGCTCATAGACCGCGTGAGCCTCACGATACGGCCCGGCACGCGCACCGTCATCCTGGGCCCCAACGGGGCCGGCAAAAGCGTGCTCATGCGGCTTGCCCACGGTTTGCTCGATCCGTCCGCCGGGCGCATACGCTGGAACGTGCCGGAGCCGCGCCCGCGCGAACAGGCCATGGTGTTTCAGCGCCCCGTCATGTTGCGCCGCTCGGCGCGCGCCAATATCGAATACGCCCTGAAGCTCGCAGGCGTGCCGGGGCGGGAGCGCGCCGACCGCGCCGCCGCGGCGCTGGCGCGAGTAGGCCTGGAAAGAATCGCGCGCAGCCCGGCGCGCGTGCTGTCCGGCGGCGAACAGCAACGCCTGGCGCTGGCACGCGCCTGGGCGCTGGACCCGCAGGTGATGTTTCTGGACGAGCCTACCGCCAGCCTGGACCCGGGCGCCGCACGCGAGGTCGAGGACATCATCCAGGCCATACACGAAACCGGCACCAAAATCGTCATGAGCACCCACAACCTGGGCCAGGCTCGGCGCCTGGCCGACGACATCCTGTACCTGCAGGCCGGCCGCATCGAAGAGAGCGCCACGGCCGCCGAGTTTTTCCGCCAACCGCGCACGGCGCACGCCACCGCTTTCATCCAGGGGGAATTGCCATGGCATTGAGCCGCTCGTTCGGCCGCCGCGCAATGCTCGCGTTGGTCGCAGCCTGCACGCTGGTCGCATGCGTGCGTGCCGAAGACCCATACATCACGGTCGCCTCGACCACCTCCACCGAACAGTCCGGCCTGTTCGGTCACTTGCTGCCGCAATTCAGCAAAGCGAGCGGCATTCAAGTGCGCGTGGTGGCCCTGGGCACCGGCCAGGCGCTCGATCTGGCGCGGCGCGGCGACGCCGACGTGGTATTCGTGCACGACCCGGCCGCGGAACAGAAATTTCTCGATGAAGGGCATGGCGTGCAGCGCCACGATGTCATGTACAACGATTTCGTGTTGATCGGCCCCAAGGACGATGCGGCGAAAGTGGCCGGCAGCAAGGACATCCTTGAGGCCCTGCGCAAGATCCGGGATGCCCAGGCGGCGTTCGTGTCGCGCGGCGACAAGAGCGGCACGCACGCGGCCGAATTGCGCTACTGGAATGCCGCCGGCGTAGACCTCGACGCCGCCAGAGGCCCCTGGTACCGCGACACCGGCTCGGGCATGGGGCCGGCGCTCAATACCGCCGCGTCGATGAATGCCTACGTGCTGGCCGACCGCGCCACCTGGCTGTCGTTCAAGAACCGGCGCGCGCTGCAGATCGTAGTCGAGGGCGACAAGCGCCTGTTCAACCAGTACGGCGTAATGCTGGTGAATCCGGCCAAACACCCGCAGGTCAAACAACAAGCCGGGCAGAAATTCTTGGACTGGGTCATGTCCACGGCGGGGCAGCAGGCCATCGCCGGCTACAGGATAGACGGCCAGCAACTGTTCTTTCCTAACGCCACAAAACCCTGAACGCCGTGCAGCGTGCCCGCAGGCGGCCATGGCCCAGGCTGCTCGGGCCCGCTGGAAAGCGGCGTCCGGCCGCCTCGCGCGGCGCTATGATCGCGTTCCCCTTTGCACTCGCCCGCCAAGGCATGCGCCTGCCGCCCCTGACCGCCGCGCTGTCGTTCGCGTTTTTTCCGGCATTTTGCCCCGCCATCGCGGCCGCGCCGGCCCCGCCCTGCGCGGCCGATCTATGTGTCGGACCAGGCTTTGAACTGGCGCTGCCGAGCGCTGCCGCGGCGCTTGCCAAGGACGGCCAGACCATCGCGATCGCCGCCGGCACCTATGCCGGCGACGTGGCCGTGTGGACCCAGCACGGCCTCACCCTGCGCGGGACGGGCGGGCGCGCGCACATGCGCGCGGACGGCCAGGCGGCGGCCGAGAAAGGCACATGGGTCATCAAGGGCAATGACACCACGGTCGAGAACATCGAGTTTTCCGGCGCCCGCGTGGCAGATTTCAACGGTGCCGGCATACGTCTGGAGGGTTTGCGCCTGCACGTGCGGAACTGTTACTTCCACGACAACGAAACCGGCATCCTGACCAACAACGACCCGGACAATGAAGTAACGATCGAATACAGCGAATTTGCGCGCAGTGGCGCGGGCCGGTACAACCCGCACGGCATTTATATCGGCCGCATCAAACGCTTCACGCTGCGGGCGAGCTACCTGCACCACGCGCGCGTGGGCCACAACCTGAAAAGCCGCGCCCGCACCAACTACATCATGTACAACCGCATCATGGACGAAGCCGACGGCCGCTCCAGTTATGTGCTGGACCTGCCCGACGGCGGCATCGCCTATGTGGTCGGCAACCTGCTCGAAAAAGGCCCCAATGCGGAAACCCGCACCATCGTTGCCTATGGCGAAGAAGGCTACAAGTTCCCTGCCAACGAGCTGTATTTCGCCCACAACACCCTCGTAAACGACGGGCTGGGCGCGGCCGTATTCATGCACATCGCAGCGGGCGTGCAGCAGGTGCGGCTCGTGAACAATCTGTTCGTCGGCCGCGGTGCGTTGCCGCCGCAGGCGGCGGGCGGAGGCAACGTGCAGGCCAAGCACGATGTGCTGACCGACGCGACCGCCTACGACTATCGCCCGCGCGCCGGCACGACGGCGGTTGCGGCCGGCAGCGACGCCGGGCGTGTGCACGGCGTCGATCTGAATGCGCGCTGGCAGTACCGGCATCCGGCCGCGCTGACCGCGCGCCCGTCACGGCCCGCACCGGACGCCGGCGCCCTGCATCACGTTCCGGCCCCTTGATGGCGCCCCGAAGCTAGGCAGCGCTAGAGGCTCCCGCGCAGTAGTGGTCGCGCCGGCGCCGCGCCGCCCGGCGCAAAGCCCAAGCCGCAAATTCCGGACAGATACGCCTGGCCGTCACCTGGCGGTGCGATACTGCCGTCTGCAAGCCATATCGGGGCGGCTCCGAGGACCTGACTTCCCCCTTGCGCTTGCGGTAGACTGCGGGTGAGCACAGGTCAACTTGACAACCCGCAAACGCAGGCGGGTACTTTGCCTATAGCCGGTGGTACGCGTCATGCCGGTGCGACCTGGGCGCGGACTTCGTTTTCACATACAGCTTCGAAAGCCAGCTCATGCATGCTTGGACCGACGTCATCCCCGATGCGCTGATTGTTTGTTCCCCTGACGGGCGGGTGATCGACTGGCGGGGCACGGCGCGCGACATGTACGGCTATTCGCACGAAGAAGCGGTCGGAACGCCGCTGGTGGACCTCATCGTGCCGGCCGAACGCAGCGACGAACAGCACGCCCGCCTGCACGACACCCTGGCTGCCGGCAAGGCCACGTTTGAGGCCACGCGGCGGCGCAAGAACGGCACCTTGCTCTATGTCGATGTGAGCGGGCGCCGGCTGGAAGGCAGCGGCGATGCACCGGAAGTGTTGCTGTTCATCGAAAAGGACGTGACGCGCCTGAAAGTGGAGCGCGCCGCCAAGCTCATGGAAGCGCGTTTCCGCAACCTGCTCGATTCCACGCCGGACGGCATCGTGATGGTCAACCCTACCGGTCACATAGTCATTGCGAACCGCCAGGCCGAACAAATGTTCGCCTACGACGCCGGTAGCTTGCGCGGCCAGCTGGTGGAAATTCTGCTGCCGGAACGCCTGCGCGGCGCCCACTTCAGCCACCGCAGCCGCTATTTCGTTTCCACGCCGCGCCGGCGCGCCATGGGCGCCGGCCTGGAACTGTACGGCATGCGCAAGAACGGCGAGGAATTCCCGGTCGAAATCAGCCTGAGTCCGCTGGATACCGAAGACGGCATCGTGGTCATGAGCGCGATCCGCGACATTACCGACCGCAAGGGCGCCGAACACAAATTCCGCGGTCTGCTGGAAGCCGCACCCGACGCCATGGTGATCGTTGACAGCAAAGGTGCGATCAACCTGGTCAATTCCCAGGCCGAGCGCCTGTTCGGGCGCACGCGCGCCGAAATGCTCGGCCAGCCCGTCGAAATACTGCTGCCGAACCGTTACCGCGCACAACACCTGGAACATCGGGCGCGCTTTTTTGCCGATCCGCGCGTGCGCCCCATGGGCATGGGGCTGGAGTTGTATGGCGAGCGCGCCGACGGCACGGAATTTCCCATAGAAATCAGCTTGAGTCCGCTCGAAACCGAAGAAGGCGTGCTGGTATCGGCGGCCATCCGCGACATCACCGAACGCAAGCGCTTCGAACATGCGCTGCAGGAAAAAAACCTCGAACTGGAAGCCGCCAATCAGGCCAAAGATCGCTTCCTGGCCAGCATGAGCCACGAATTGCGCACCCCGCTCAATGCCGTGATCGGCTTCGTGGGCACGCTGCTCATGAAATTGCCCGGGCCGCTCACGACGGCACAGGAACACCAGTTGCAGATCGTGCGCACCAACGCGCGCCATTTGCTGGCGCTCATCAACGACCTGCTCAACCTGGCGAAAATCCAGGCCGGCAAGCTGGATATCATGCTGGATAGCGTCGACTGCGCCGCGGTGGTGCGCGAAGTCGCGGAATCCTTGCGCCCGCTGGCGGAATCCAAGCGCCTGCGCCTGGATACCGAATTGCCGGCCGATTCCGCCGTGTTCCGTTGCGATCGCCGCGCGCTGCGCCAGATCTTGACCAATCTGGCCGGCAACGCAGTCAAGTTCACCGAAAGCGGGCGCGTCACCTTGCGCCTGGCGGTGGAACGCGGCGATGGTCCGGCCCGGCTCAGTCTGCAGGTGGCCGATACCGGGCCCGGTTTGCGGCCGGAAGAACGTGAAGTGCTGTTCGAGGCCTTTGGCCGCGGCAAGGACCATTTGCGCCGCGGCATAGAAGGTACCGGCCTGGGCCTGCACCTGAGCCGCAAGATGGCCCGGGCCCTGGGCGGCGATCTTACCTGTCAGAGCGAACTGGGCCGCGGCAGCATATTCACGCTTCAGCTCATAGAGGAAAGTGTCGATGCCTGCGCGCATACTGATCGCTGAAGACCACCCCTCCAGCCGCGAACTGCTGGTTTATCTGCTGGAAGCCGCCGGCTACGTGGTGCATTCGGTCGATGACGGCGCGGCCGCCCTGCAGGCGATACGCGAAATCAAGCCGAATCTGGTCATTTGCGACCTGCAAATGCCCGAACTGGATGGCTATGGGGTATTGCGCGCGCTGCGCGCCGACCCCGACTTCGCGTCGCTACCGGTGTTGGCGGTCACGGCATTTTCGATGCTGGGCGATAGGGAAACGGTCATGTCGGCCGGATTCACTGCGTATTTTTCCAAGCCGATAGACCCGGAAACATTTGTCGATGAAATGGCCTCGCATCTTCCCGCGCACCTTTTGGGAACGCGGCCGAATTCGCAGTAAGCTGCGTGGCAACCGGCTTTGCCGGAACAGACAAAGACGTGCCCGCCGGTGCCGTGATGACCGGCAGTGCCGCCGCGCAGAAAAGGAGTGATCGTGGCCACTATCGCCATCGTCGATGACAACCCGTGGAATCGCGAACTGCTGGAAACCGTGTTGAACGCTTTCGGCCATCGCACCACGAGCGCAGAAGACGGCGCCCAGGCACTCGACGCCGTGCGGCGCGAAATGCCCGATCTGGTCATTTGCGACATTCTCATGCCGGTCGTGGACGGCTATGAATTCGTGCGCGCGGTGCGCGGCGACCCGGCGCTTGCCAACCTGCCGGTGATATTTTGCAGCGCGCACTACCTCGAAGAAGAAGCCGGCAGACTGGCGCGCGCCTGCGGTGTCGCCGAAATACTCGCCAAACCTTGCGAGCCGGAAGAAATCCTGGCGGCCGTGGCACGCGCGCTGGACGCCGGCACGAGCGTGCCGGAATTGCCGCAGGAAGAGGAATTCGAACGCGACCACCGCCAGTTGCTGACCGACAAACTGTCGGAAAAAGTCCTGGAACTGGAGGACACCAACCGCAAACTGGGTGCCCAGTACGCGCTGTCGCAACTGCTTGCCCAGGCCGAACCGGGCAGCGACATCATCGCCGACCTGGCGAAATGCGTGGCGGTGGGGCTGGGTCTCGCGGCCGCCGTGCTGTGGCGCCGGCACAGCGAAGAAGATCACCTGCAATGCCTGGGACTGTGGTGCGGTGCGGCCGACGCGCAGCAATTTCTGCAAGCCAGCCGCCTGCTCACGCTGCGTCCCGGGCAGTCGGCTGGCGGGCGCGCGTGGGCAAGCATGCGGCCGGACTGGATGGAACAACTGGCCGCGGCAGGCGCCGACGGGCGCGCGCTGGAAGCCGCGGCGGCCGGTTTCCGCAGCGGCGGGGCGGTACCCATCATGGCCGGCGGAAAGGCCATAGGCGCCCTGGAAGTGTTCAACACCGAACTGCGCCCGCGGGCACACGGCCTGATCGAGCCGCTATTGGCCATGGGCGTGCAGATCGGCCAGTTTTTCGAGCGTAACGACCAGCAGCAGCGCATCGTGCGTCTGGCCCGCGTACGCGCCGTGCAAAGTGGCATCAACGCCGCCATCGTGCGCACGCACGAGCGCGTGGCGCTGTTCGGCGAGGCCTGCCGCATCGCCGCCGACGCCGGCGGTTTCGGCATCGCCTGGATAGGCGATGTCGCCACTGCGGGCCCGGCCATACGTCCGGTTGCCTGGGCCGGCATTTCGGATGATCTGGCCGCGCTGTGCATCAGTTCGGACGAATCGACCCTGCCGGGCCCGGCCTGCATCCTGCAGGCGGTACGCCAGTGCAAGCCGGTATACCTGCACGATCTGACCGCCGCCGACCTGCCCGGCACCTGCGGCGCCGAAGCCTTGCGGCGCGGCTATCGTTCCCTGCTGGCGCTGCCGCTTACGCTGGAACGCGAAGTCACGGCGGTAATGGTGCTGTACGCGCGCGAGGCCGACTTTTTCAACGATGCGGAACTCGATTTGCTGCGCGAACTGGCGTCCGACCTGTCGTTTGCGCTCGAATTCATAGACAAGAAAGACCGCCTGTCCTACCTCGCGCTGCACGACGCCATGACCGGCCTGCCCAACCGCGCCAGCCTGGTCGAACAACTTACCCACGCCCTGCATGGCGCGCAGCAGGCGCCGGGGCAGTTGTTGGGCGTCATGCTGGCACGCCTGGACCGCTTTTCCTACATCAACGACAGTTTCGGCCGCCAGACCGGCGACGAGGTACTGCGCGAAGCCGCGCACCGCTTCGTGCGCAGCTGGCCGCAGGCCTACAGCGTCGCGCACTTCGGGCAGGACCGCTTTGCGGCGGTGATTGCCGGCGCGCCGGACCTGACCTATCTGCTGCGCGAATTCGACCGCTGTGCCGAAAACGTGTGCGGCAAGCCGGTGGTGGTGGGCGATCGTGAAGTATCGCTGTCCTTGTCGGCCGGTATCGCCATGTTTCCGGGCGACGGCGAGGACGCCGAAACACTGTTGCGCAACGCCGAAGCCGCCTTGCGCTCGGCGCGCGGCTCGGGCGCCTGCGCCTTCTACCAGCCGGTCATGAACGCGCACGTGGCAAAAACCCTGGCGCTGGAGCACAAGCTGCGCTGCGCGCTGGAGCGCGAAGAATTCGTGCTCCACTATCAGCCCAAAGTCGATGCCACCTCGGGTGCGGTGGTCGGCCTGGAAGCGCTCATACGCTGGAACGAACCGGGCCATGGCCTGGTGTCGCCGGTCAATTTCGTTCCTCTGCTGGAGCAGACCGGG
>JAEUNN010000459.1 GCA_016791085.1 Rhodocyclaceae bacterium
CATGGGCGTAAATATCGTGGGCCGCCATAACGCCATGGGGGATGCGATCGTGACCGCCGAGGTGTTCCAGCGCATGATTCCCCTGCTGGCCGCGGCCGGCATCCACACCTTGGGCGAGGCGCGCGCGGCGAGCGAAAAAACTTATTACGCGCGCGTCAAGTACTAAACGGACCGCAAGCCCGGGCACCGGCACGGCGCGGGGCGGCGCCCGGGCCGTCCCGCGCCGGCGGCGGGAGGCAGGCGTAGCGCCCGTCGCGCCTACCCCGGCAGGCCCCTTGCCGGGGCGTGTAAGTCAGCAGGGCTTGCGCCTTAGTTTCTATTCCGTATAATTAAGCCATTGGGGTAAAGTGGCTTGGGGAGCGGCGCTAAAGCGCGATCCGGCGTGAAATTTCTCACGCTCGATCAAGCTCATGCAGGCTCACTGTGGCCGCTCTGCGCGTCGCAGCGCAAGCCCGTAGCGGCCGTCAAGGTTTGGCCTTCGCGCCCGTTATAAACGTCCATACTTTTCCATCCAAGGCCGGGCCCGCGCTGGCCCGTTTGCCGTGACCGATACCCGCATGAACGCTCCGCTTCCGTCCGCTTCGGCGCCCCAGGCCGCACCCTGGACCACCAGGATTGCCGCCGTTGCCCACGATTTGCGTACGCCGGTGTGCGCGATGCTGGGCATGGTGGCGCTCATGGAAGAAACCCGCCTGTTGCCGGAGCAGGCGCAAATCGTGCGCAATTTGCGCGACCAGGCCGAATTCATGCTGGCCATGGCCGACGACCTGCTGGATTTTGCGCGCCTGGAACACGATGCGATCAGCGTGGAATGCGTGCCGCTGCGCGTGGAAAGCCTGGTTGCCGAGTCGATACGCGCGCTCGCGCCGCAAGCGCTGGCGAAGCGCGTGGAAATCATATTCGACGTCGATCCGGCGCTGCCGGACCAGCTTGCCGGAGACCCGGTACGGCTGCGCCAGGTGCTGGCGAACCTGCTCGCCAACGCGATCAAATTCACGCCCGACGAAGAAGGCGAAATCTGCCTCAGCGTGAGCCGGGAAGCTCATCCGTCCGGGTTGCGGCTGGTGTTCCGCCTGCGCGACAACGGCATCGGTATCGCGCCGGACCGCCTGCAGGCGATATTCGAGCCGTTCGAACAGGCCGAGGATGCGACCCACCGCATGTTCGGCGGCAGCGGCTTGGGACTGGCGATCTGCCGCCGCCTGGTGGGGCTCATGGGGGGCAGCATTTCCGTCGAAAGCGAGCCGGGCGCCGGTTCGACCTTCACCTTCGATGTGGTTTGCCAGCACGTGCCGGCGGCCGCGGAAACGCGTGATCGCGATCCACGCACGCGCCTCAAGCCTTTTCACGCCCTGGTGGTGGATAACAACGCGGCCGCCGCGCAACAGGTAGCGACCCTCGTGCAGCGCCTGGGCGGCACGGCGGATATCGCGCTGGGTGGCGAAGAAGGGCGCATGCTGCTGGTCGGTGCGAGCCACAGCGACAAGAGCTACGACATCGTGCTGGTGGATCGCGACATGCCGCCGCCGGACGGATTCAAGCTCGCCGAAATACTTTACGACGGCAAGCACGCGCTCAAGCGCTTCATCATGATGGGCGGCGCCCCCAACGATACCGACCACGCCGGCTGGCTGCGCGCGCGCGGCGTGCGCGCCACGCTGTGCAAGCCCTTCGGCGGGCGCGAACTGGCCGATGCGGTGTTGCTGGCCTTGTCCGACGATGCGCCGGCGCAAGCGTCCGACGATGCGCTGGATGTGATCGGGCCTATCGAAATCGGCGACCTGTCCGCGGCGCCGGTGGCGCAAAAACGCCTGCACGCGCTGCTGGTCGAGGACAACGCCGCCATGCGCGACCTGTCGCAGCGCATGCTGGACCGCATGGGCTGCCGCGTCAGCGTGGCGCACGACGGGCGTGCCGCCGTGAACAAGTTTCGCGCCGGCAGTTTCGATTTCATCCTGATGGACGTACATATGCCCGGCATGGACGGCATCACCGCCACGGGCATGATACGCGACCTCGAAATGGGGCGTTCCACGCTGCTGTCGGGCGATCTGACGCATGTGCCCATCCTGGGCCTTACCGCCGCGGCCACTCCTTCCGACCTGCAGCGCTGTCTCGATGCCGGCATGGACGACGTGCTCATCAAGCCGGTCGAATTCCACGCCCTGGCCGATACCATCGCGCGCGCCTGTGGCGGCGGCGCGGACGCCCCGCCCCTGGTGGACCCGCAAGCCACCGCGGTGCTGGCCCATCCCATGCAGGCCGGGCCCGCGCACGACAACCTGGCCGCGCGCGAAACGCTGGACGGCGACGTGCAGGCCTACCGGTCCATGATAGGGATTTTCCTGGCCAGTCTGCCCTCGCAATTGCAAAGCCTGGGCAGCCTGGCCCAGGCGAAAAACTATCGCGCGCTGGAACGTCTGGCGCACGACCTCAAAAGCGTGTCGGCCGCGCTGCAACTGCCGCTCTGCCGCGACGTGGCGGCACGCCTGGAACTGGCCGCGCGCAAACAGGAAAGCGGCCGCGTCGCAACCTTTGCGCCGGCGCTCGCGCGCGAACTCGAACAGGCTTCGGCGGAACTCAAACTGCTGGTTTGAACGGTGCCGCCGTCGGCGGTGCCGCCGTCGGCGGAGCCGCTGCTGCCGCGCCGTGCGGCGGCGCCGGTCATCGCACCGGACGCCCGCAGCGGCCGTTCGGGCGCCTTGCATGGCGCGTTTGGCCTGCGTACGCACGCTCCGCGCGCGCAAAGCGCATCAGTATTTGCACGGTTCCCCTCGCTGTAGCGTAAACTTGCCAATACCGTCGGGACGTGGCCGGACGGCGCCTGCCATGCGGGCGCCAGGCGCGGCCTGAAGGAGATTTCCCATTTGCAGAAACCTGTAGCAACAAAAAACCATCGACGTTGGGAAGGCGTCAGGTGCCGAAAAAAAACGGCACCCCGGCAGGTCGCAGTGGGCCAGGGCCCCTTGTCGCGAAACCTCTCATCACTGGAGATTTTCACGTGGAAGATGTAGTCATCGTCGCGGCGGCACGTACCGCCGTGGGTAAATTCGGCGGCACGCTCGCCAAAATCGCTGCGGCCGATCTCGGCGCGCACGTCATCAAAGGACTGCTCGCCAAAACCGGCATTTCCGGCGATCAGATCAACGAAGTCATACTGGGTCAGGTGCTTACCGCGGGCTGCGGCCAGAATCCGGCGCGTCAGGCCGTCATCAAGGCCGGGCTGCCCGACATGGTGCCGGCATTCACGGTCGGCAAGGTGTGCGGCTCCGGTCTCAAGGCCACGCATCTGGCGGCCCAGTCCATCAAGTGCGGCGACGCCGACATCATCATCGCCGGCGGTCAGGAAAACATGAGCGCCAGCCCGCACGTCATGAACGGCTCGCGCGACGGCGTGCGCATGGGCGATGCCAAGCTCATCGACACGATGATCGTGGACGGCCTGTGGGACGTGTACAACCAGTACCACATGGGCACCACCGCGGAAAATGTCGCGCGCAAGTACGGCATCACGCGCGAAGAACAGGACGTGTTCGCCTGCGCGTCACAGAACAAGGCCGAAGCCGCGCTCAAAGCCGGACGATTCGCCGACGAAATCCTGCCGCTGGAAATCCCGCAGAAAAAAGGCCCCGCACTGTCTTTCGCCACCGACGAATTCATCAAGACCGGCGTGACGGTCGATTCGCTGGCCAGCCTGCGTCCGGCTTTCGCCAAGGACGGCTCGGTCACGGCCGGCAACGCCTCGGGCATTAACGACGGCGCTGCCGCGGTGGTCATGATGTCCGCGAAAAAGGCCAAAGAACTGGGCCTC
Organism: Rhodocyclaceae bacterium; assembly: GCA_016791085.1. Taxonomy (GTDB): domain Bacteria; phylum Pseudomonadota; class Gammaproteobacteria; order Burkholderiales; family Rhodocyclaceae; genus JAEUNM01. The sequence goes on from JAEUNN010000459.1 coordinate 3,812, forward strand.
ACGCCGCTCGCGCGCATCCACGCCTATTCGTCGGCCGGTCTCGACCCGACCATCATGGGCATGGGCCCGGTGCCGGCTGCCCAGTTGTGCCTGCGCAAGGCCGGCTGGACGCCGCAGGACCTGGACCTCATGGAAATCAACGAAGCGTTCGCGGCCCAGGCCATCGCGGTCAACAAGCAGATGGAGTGGGACACCAGCAAAATCAACGTGAATGGCGGCGCCATCGCGATCGGTCACCCGATCGGCGCCTCCGGCGCGCGCATTCTGGTCACGCTGATTCACGAAATGATCCGCCGCGACGCCAAGAAAGGCCTGGCCTCGCTGTGTATCGGCGGCGGCATGGGCGTGGCACTGGCGATCGAACGCTAAGCGGCGCGCGCAGCGTCTCACGGGCTGCCAGCCCGCTGCGGCGCACCGCACGCGAATAAAAGGGCGCTCTTCGGAGCGCCCTTTTTTTGCTCCAGTCTCGACTAAGCGGCCAGGAACCGCAGATGTGCGACGCGCGTTTAGCGCACTATTCAGCGCCACGCTTACCCGACGTACTTGCGCGCGTCTTTCAAAAGCAGTAACAGTTGTTGCTCGCGCAATGGCGAGGCGATAAAGCCGAAGCGGGTGTAGAAGCGCGCGGCTGCGTCATCCAGAGGGTGGGTGAGCAGGGCGCGTATACCGGCATGCTCGGCGATGAAGAGCGTGCGGCGGATCGCGTCCTGCAGCATGCCAAAGCCGATGCCGCGCCCCTGATCCACTTTTGAAACCGCCAGACGCGCCAGGATCACCACCGGCACCGGATGATTGCCCATCCCTTTGCGAATGCGCTCGGGCGCGTCGAGGGTTTCAATCTGGCCAACGGTCAGGCTGAAATATCCCGCCACCCGTTCATCGTCGGCCACGACGAAGGTTTTCGCTGAGCCGCTCCCCTGGGCTTGCCGGGCATGGCGCAGCAGCCAATCATTCAGCGACGGTTTGCCGCAATCGAACCCGTCCAGCCGGTGCTGCGGCGCCAGAGGCTCCGGACCGCGCAAGCTCACGTGCCATCCCAGGGCGCTTTGCGGGAAAACAGATCGCCCAAGCCTTCGTTGGACTGTTCAGGCCGCTCCAGCAATTCCATCAAGGCCTGATACTTTCCGCCGGACACAATGTACAAACGCTGATCCAGCAAAGTTTGCTCGGCGGCGAGACAGGCGCTATCCAGGATGAAATCGGTCAGGGACTTGTGCGCAAGCTCGGCTGCGCGGCGCAGCACCGCTTCCTGCTCGGGCGTGGCGCGCAGGCCGAGCCGGGCAGACCGGG
>JAEUNN010000473.1 GCA_016791085.1 Rhodocyclaceae bacterium
GCTTCGGTAACCTTCTTGACGGCGCCCGCGAGGTTGGCGTAGGCCGTGTCGGCCGCACCCAGCACCTGCTTGACCGCGGCCACCGCGGCGTCGGAACCGACCGGCGCCGACTTCGCGGCGCTTTCCAGCGCGCTGGCAAACGACTTGTTCAGTTCCGCAGCCTTGCCTTCGGCCAGCTTGGTCAGCTCGGCTTGGGTCTGGGCCAGAATTTCATACACGCTCTTGGAGTAGGCAACCGCCTTTTCCAGGGCCGGCTTGGCGACGCCCGACGCGAGCGACACATAGCCTTCCGGTTCCGTCACTTCGGCGACCGCCTTGGCATTGACGCCGAGGTCGTCCAGCGCGGCACGCGAAGCATTCAGGTTGAGCGCGCTCAGGCGTTCGACTCCGCTGAAACCGACGGTCGCGAAAGCGAGCGTGGAATCGACGGTGGCTTTGGCGGCGGCAACTACTTCTTCGGGGGTGACGAACTTGGCTTGCATGGAATTTCTCCTGATCAAAATGTGTTGCGATGCAACATGGAGCCCATTATAAGACCTGCGCCGGGCCTGTCAAGAATTATTTTGCAGTGCACCATTCCTGTCGCAAAAACGCGACCGACCTTGAGCCCGGCAGTTTCGCCGGGTGTTCTGCCGGCCCGCAAGCCGCTCTGGAAATATAGGGTTTTCCCTGGGTTTTCCAGGCCGGGAGGAGGGCCGCCGGGGAGATTTTTTCGACTTGACATAGATCAAGTCTGGCGCGCGTGCAGTGCAAAAATTCCTTGACTTGCAAGGCTGCGCTCCTATAATCACACATATTGTTGCGGCGCAACAAAAGGCCGCCAAAAGATTTCTATCTAGGAGTTCAATCATGCACCTCAAACTTGTTTCGCCGGAGGAATGCGCCGCGCTTGCCGAAGCGAACGTCGAATCTTCCGTATCTCTGGTCAATTCGCTCATGGTGAGCGTGGAGCGTATCGTCGCGCTGAATCTGGACGTGGGCCGCAGCGTCATGGAAGAAGGTATCGCGCGCGCCAAAGCCATGTTGGCAGCCAAAGATCCGCAGGCCCTGCTGGCCGTGCACGCGGCCGGCCAGCCGGACGTGAGCCGCCTGGTGGAATATTCGCGTACCGTGTTCGATATCGTGACGCAGACGCAGGAAGACATTTCCCGCATGATCGAGGAAAAAGTGGTCGAGGGCGGCAAGCGTTTCACCGATACGCTGCAAGGTAGCGCGCTGGCCGCGCCGTATCCGGCCGATCTGGCCCTGGCGGCAATGCGCCAGGCCATGAGCGGCGCCGACGCCGCCTACGACAATATCGGCAAGGCGCTGACGCAGGTCGCCACGCTGGCCCAGTCGCAACTTGCCGCCGCCACCCGCATGGCGCTGGAAGTGGCGACCAAGGG
>JAEUNN010000474.1 GCA_016791085.1 Rhodocyclaceae bacterium
CCGGCCAGGATTTGGGCGTGGATTACGGACTGACGGTGTCGTGCTACCAGGCCGACGCGGACGGACGCGCCTGCGGTATGTGCGATGCCTGCCGCCTGCGCCGCAAAGGTTTTGCCGACGCCGGCCTTGCCGACCCGACGCGCTATCGCACGCCGGAATGATGCGCGCGCCGGGCGTGGCCGGCGCGCGTTGCGGCAAATCAGCCCAGTCGCACTTCGACGCGGCGCGGGCGCGCCGCTTCGGCGCGCGGCACTTTCACGCACAGCACGCCGTCCTTGAAACTGGCCTGCACGCCGGCCGCGTCAAGTTCGCGGCTAAGCGTGAAACTGCGCCGGTAACGCGGCAGGCGCTGTTCGGCATAAACCTGCTCGAGGCCGTCCGGCGTCGGGAATGTCGCGCTGCCCTCTATGGTGAGCGCGTCGTTATCGACGCGCACCACGAGCTTGTCCTTGGGCACGCCGGGCATATCCAGCCAGAGCGTGATGCCGTCCGGGGTTTCGATCACATCGACGGGCGGCACCAGCGCGGGTTCCGCGTTCTGCACGTCGGCGTTAGTTACCTGCCTGCTGTGTTCGTTCATGGCTGCCTCCTCGACTCAACTGACCGAAATGCGCCGCGGCTTGGCGGACTCGCGCTTGCGCACGCTGATATGCAGCACGCCGTCGCGATAAGCGGCCGTTACCTGTTCCGGGTCGGCGTCTTCCGGCAGGCTTACGACACGCTTGAAGGGACCGCGGAAGCGTTCGCGCGCATACACGGTAAGCTTCTCGCCTTCGGCCGGCAACTCGCCCTTGCGCAAGCCGGCAATGCTCAGCAAACCTTTGTCTATGGACACTTCCAGGCTCGCCGGATCGACGCCGGGCGCCATCGCGTACACTTCTATCGTGTCCGCCGTCGCGCCGACGTTGATGGCCGGAAACGCATTGACATTGCCCGCACGTATGCTGGACGGCACGCCGGATACGCCCAGCGCGTGCTCCAGTTCGCGCTGCAGCCGGTCCAGTTGGCCGGCCAGGTCAGTCGGAAACCTCAACAAGGATTCATACATGATGCATGGCCTCTTTGACTTGGTTGACTTGTGGAAGCAGGCAGGCGACAGACTTGCCGCGGCACCTGCACGGCTGTTGCGCGGCGTCCCGGAAACGCCGCCCGGTATCGACTATGAGGGCAGCGGCGCGAATTGCAAGTCCCCGTCCGGCGCCACCCGCAGGCCGCCGCAGGGCGCGTACCGGCCGCCTGCGGGCCGCTGCGGCCGGGGCGCCGCCACGCTGGGCGCGCTATTGTTCGCGGTAAGTTGCGGCGCGGCCCAGGTGACGCCGCGCCCGGTCACGCCGCGCGGCGAATTACCCGCCGACGAGCGCGCAACGGTGCAACTGTTCGAGCGCGCCAAAGCCACCGTGGTATTCATTTCCACGCGCGAGCGCCGGCTCGACCCGTGGACGCGCAATGTATTCAGCGCGCCCAAGGGCACCGGATCGGGTTTCATCTGGGACGCGCAGGGCCACGTCGTGACGAATTACCACGTGATCGCCGGCGCGTCGGAAGCCCGCATACGGCTTGCCGACGGGCGCGACTATGCAGCCAGCCTGGCCGGCGCGAGCCC
>JAEUNN010000504.1 GCA_016791085.1 Rhodocyclaceae bacterium
TGGCGGCGGCTCGGCCGGGACCTTCGACAACCTGGGACTCCTCACGCAGAACGCCGCCGGCGCGCACGGCATGAATGCCAACGTGACGTTCAACCAGAGCGCCACGGTGCATGTGACGGCGGGCAGTTTCGTGCCCAACAACGGTACCGACTCGGGCGCGACCTACAGCATGGACGCCGGCACGCGGGTCGATTACACGAGCGGCACGCGCACGCTCTCCGGCAGCAACACCTACAACGGCGCCGGGTCGGCGCGTCTGGCGGGCGCAAACTGGGCGCTGTCGGGCGCGGTAAGCCTGGGCGGCGCGGGCAGTATTACCCTCAGCGCTCCCTTTACGCTGAGCGGCGGCGCCGTGACCGGCACGCTCACGACCAGCGGCGCCACGCAAATCAGCGGCAGCCCGCAACTGGCGGGCGGCAACTGGTCGAATAGCGGCGTGCTCGGCATACAGGGCAGCGGCACGCTGGTATTCACGAACGGCGGGCATTTCACGAATCTGGCGGCCGGCACCGTGAACCTGAATTCCAGCGCGGCCGAACCCGTCACCTATGGCGGCGGCTCGGCCGGGACCTTCGACAACCTGGGACTCCTCACGCAGAACGCCGCCGGCGCGCACGGCATGAATGCCAACGTGACGTTCAACCAGAGCGCCACGGTGCATGTGACGGCGGGCAGTTTCGTGCCCAACAGCGGCACCGACTCGGGCGCGACCTACAGCATGGACGCCGGCGCGCGCGTGGATTACACGAGCGGCACGCGCACGCTCTCCGGCAGCAACACCTACAACGGCGCCGGGTCGGCGCGTCTGGCCGGCGCGAACTGGGCGCTGTCCGGCGCGGTAAGCCTGGGCGGCACCAGCACGCTGGACCTGCAAAGCGGGGCCATAGGCTCGGGCACATTGGCCACCAGCCTGGCCGTGCAGGTAAGCGGCAGCCCGGTACTGAACGGCACGCAATGGACCAATAGCGCCACGCTGGATTTGACCGGTGCGGGCACGCTGGTATTCACGAGCGGCGCGCTGCTCACCAATGCCGCGGCCGCCACGCTCACGCTCGATTCCAGCGCCGCCACGGTATTCGTATATGGCGGCGGCGCGGCCGGCCGTGTCGTGAACCAGGGCTCGCTGGTACAGCAGGCGGCGGGTGCGCACGCGGTCGATGCCAACGTGGCTTTCGACAACCTCGGCAACGTGCAGGTCG
>JAEUNN010000533.1 GCA_016791085.1 Rhodocyclaceae bacterium
CAGTTCGCGCCAGGTTTTGCCCAGATGTTCGGCCAGCCCGAGACGCTCCACGATGAATTTGACTTCGCGCTCGTTTTGCGCGCCATGTATGCCGCGTATGGACGCTTCAAAATGCAGGCTGTCGGCCAGCGAACCGCGCCACGGTGGCAATTCCTGCGGCACATAGGCCAGGCTGGATTTCACCTTTACCCAATCGACGCGCGCAGCCATATCGCCGGAGAGCGGATAAGTCAGTGCGCCCGCGTCGTGGCGCAATTCGCCCGCAACGATACGCAACAAGGTGGTTTTGCCATGCGCGTTCTGGCCCACCACACCGGTAATCTGGCCGAGACGCAGTTCGAGGCTCAAGCTGCCCAGCGTAAAGCCGGATTTGGCATAGGTTTTACCGATGCCGCGCGCCACCATGGCGGCCAGGCCCGCGGTCGCCTCGCGCTCGAGACTGGCGCGCGCCTGCGCTTGGGCGCGCGCCCGGTCCATCAGCGCGGACTGGCCGCCGTGCCGGACATAGTCGTCGACGATGCGCTCCAGCAGGTCCAGCAGGTGGCGCGCCGGGGCAGGCTGGCCGGATTCCGCCATGGCGGAAATTTCCAGCCCCGCCAGCACGGCTTCATCGCGCAACTTGGGGTCGAGCGCAAATTGCTCGGCAAATTCGGCGAAGCTGCGCACCGCGGCACTGCCGTCGCGGTGGATACGGTCGCGCACGCGCCGCGCCGCCTGGTGGATATCCTGCGCCGCATGGCCCTCAGGCATGGCCGACCTCGACCAGCAGCGACTCGACCGTACCGACCAGGCTAAGCAGTTGCAGCGCAAGTTTTTTCTTGCGCGTCAGGGCCGCGTCGAAATCCAGTTCTTCGCGCCGGTGCGCGTTCTCTATCTCGATGAGCGTCATGTGATAGACGGTGACTTCGTCCAGATGCTCGCGCGAGGAAAAATCCCGCACCAAATCCATGGCCTTGCGCAAGGCCGCGCTCATGTCGCTGGTGGCGACGAGGTGGCGAATTTCCGCCGACCTGCGCACGAAATCGTGAGAATCGCTCACGGCACTTGCCCGCCCCGGCCGGCCTGCAGCACGGCAACCAGACGCGCCAGACTGGCCGCGCGCGCGGGCGGCCGCAGGTCCAGGCACAGGCTGCCGCGCAAGCGGTCGAGAATTGCGCCAAGGTTGTGGCGCAGGTCGAACAGGCGCGACTTTTCGGCGTTCAGGTCGGAACTGTCCAGGCGCCGCTCGGCATAGCGCTGGGCCAGCGCTTCAATTTCGGCAAGGCGCGCGTCTATGCTTTCGGTCGCGCGCAGGCGGAATTCGATATCCAGAAATTCGGTGTCCAGATAGCAGGCGATGAAGCGGCGCTCACCCCAAAGATCGAGCGCGCCCAGCGCCAGGGCGGATTCCTGCCCGACCCAGCCGGACAGCAGACTGGATGCGGACAGCACGCAAACGGTTGCATCGGTGGCGCGGATGGAACTGCGGATGAAATCGCGTATGGCGCTGCCCGGCGCCATGCACGCGCTGTCCATGGCCACCGGAATGCCGGCGCGCTCGAGCGCCAGGCGTATGTGTTCGGCCGCCGCGGCATCGCCGTGGTTGTAGGACAGGAACACGCCACCACCACGCGCGGCGGCGGGCGTGGCGGTGGCGGCTGCCGCGGCGGGCGCAGTGTCCGCGGCGGGGCCGGCAGCGGCCGCCTCCACGGCCGCCAGCAATTCGAGCAGGCGGCGCGCCAGGCGGGCACGGATTTTTGCGTACTCGTCGGGGGAAATTTCTTCCGTGCGCTTGGCGCTGTCGGCCTGGGTCAATTGCCCCAGCCAGGCCGTGGCTTCGCCCTGCAGATCGCGGCGTCCGGCCGGAATTGCGTCGCGCAAGGCCAGCGCGGCGTCGCGCAGTCTGTTCTGCGCAACCAGGCGATGTATGGCGGATGCCAATCTATCCATGCTTTGCCCGCTGGTCAGTGACTATCCGCTCGCGGGCCCGCATATGCGGCCCGTCCACAAGCTACATTCCTCGGTTGGACGCATCCGCGGGTGCAGCTCGCGCGATGTCGGGCCAGGCGCGTCGACGCGCATGGCCGCTCCCGGCAAGGAGGAGCGACGGCGACGCGCGGCGCGCCCGTCGTGCCGTCGGGCGCGTAGCGGGGCTCACCCTTCAGGTGCGCTCGCGCAGGCGAATGAATATCAACCATTGCGGGGCTTTATTCAGCTATCAAAGCGGTCGACTGAGGAAAGTAGCTTCAACCCTCAGAGTAATGCGCGGAGCGGCCTTGGCAAGCCGCTTGCAGGGCCGGGTAGCTGTCGCCGCCTGAAAGGCTGGAGGTGCGCCGCGGTGCCGGGGCGGGCGGCAAAACTGCGAAGGGCGCCAGGAAATCTGCCGTCGCGCTTGCCAAAACCGGCGCTGCCGCTGGCCGTACGCTGCGCGCGCCGCCTGGCTCAATTGCCCGTGCGCAGCCTGGGATCGAAGCCGAACGGCCGCAGCACCAGCATCGTCACCTCGGCAAATTTCGGATGCAGGGGATTCACCACCAGATTGCGCGCCTCGGGAATGACCGCCGAAGGTACGACCAGGCCCAGCCAGCGCCCGCCGCGCAGGAAATTTGTACCGTAATCGATGGAGGCGCGGCCGGGCGGGCTGGCGTCCCAGCCGGGCAGATTCGTGGTGTCGGCGTGCTCGTAGAGCGCCGCGTCGTCCGGCAGGTTCAGCGCCACCAGTACCAAATCCCGGGGCAGGATGGGACCGCTATGCACGAGCTTTTCAAACGCGCAAATTTCCACGCTGAGGCCGGCGTAAATGACCGGTACGCCCTGCGCGTGCCAGCGCCCGGCCGAGGCCAGGCCGCCCGCGCCGCTGCGGTCCAGCGCGTATGCCTGTTTTGCGATGCGCCAGGCGTTCAAGCCGCCGCGCCGTAGGCGATGGCGTTGAGCAGGCGCGCCACTTCGCGGCGCCCGATTTCGGTGTCCAGCATGGATAGCGGCGTGACCTGGCCAAGACCGGCGTTGGGCGTCTGCAGCCAGTCGGATGCCAGCCCGGCAGCGCCGAACACCTGTTCGGCCAGGCGGTCGATGGCGCCTATCGCGGTGAGGCGTTCGCTCACCGCGGAGTCCAGCAGTTCGTTTCTGACCAGTTTGCGCTTGGCGGTAGAAATGGACAGGCCGACCAGTTCGTAAAAGCGCTCGCGCGGCACGTCCATTGCAGCCGCCGCGCCCAGCAGCGTGCTGGCGGGTATGCCGGCGCGAATTTCGTCTATCTGGTTGGCGGCCGGGCTTTGCAGGAATTCGCTGAGGTAGTTGCGCCAGGCATCGGCGGTATGGGCAGATTCCGGCTCCGGCGGCGCGGACGGACGTATGCGCGGACGCGGCGCGCGGGCGGGTGCATCCGCGCTCGCGGTGGTTTTGCGGTGTGTGAGGCGCGTGCCGCCCGATGCCTGGGACATGGATTTCTCCGGTCAATTGAGCTTTGATTGTAGTTCATTTGAACGAAAACTGTCGACACAAGTCCCGGCCCGCGGCAAATTTGCGAATGCCCGCCTGCCAAACGCGGGCCGGCCGCGGCCCGGCATCGGCGCCCCGCGCGGCGAGCGCACTGCGTGCTGGCGCGGCGCGCGACGCCGATCGCGATTAGACTGGAACTTCCGTCTGACCTGAAAAGCCCTAGTGCTATGCGACCGGACCGTGCCATCCATGTCATAGACCCGCATGCCAGCGCGCGCGTGCGCGCGCTCGCCACGCCGCGTTTCGGCGCGCCGCCGTGGCGGCGCGATTTGCTGATCGAATGCCTGCATCTGGTGCAGGATGCTTACGGACACCTGGCTGCGGCCGACATGTCGGCGCTGGCGGCGGATTTCCGGCTGGCGCCGGCCGAAGTGTATGAAGTGGCGACTTTCTATCACCATTTCGACGTCGTGCGCGCCGGCGCCGCGCCACCGCCGGCGCTTACCGTGCGCGTATGCGATTCCCTGTCCTGCGCACTGGCGGGCGCGGACGATCTGGCGGGCGCGCTGGGCAGCCGTCTGGGCGCGGCCGTACGCGTCCAGAAGGTGGCCTGCGTAGGGCGCTGCGAACACGCGCCGGTGGCCGTGGTAGGGCGGCGTCCGGTGCCGGCCGCCAGCGTGGACAGCGTGCTGCACTGCGTGGCGGCCGGCGAATTCGAGGAAGACCCGCCGCCCGCCGTGAATTTCGCGGCCTATCGCGCGGCCGGCGGCTACCGGCTGCTGGAGGCCGTGCTGTCGGGACTATGCGGCGTCGAAGAAATTCTGGGCAAGCTCGACCAGTCCGGCCTGCGCGGTCTGGGCGGCGCGGGATTTCCGGCCGGGCGCAAGTGGCGCATCGTGCGCGCCCAGCCGGCACCGCGCTATCTGGCCGTGAATATCGACGAGGGCGAGCCCGGCACGTTCAAGGACCGCTGGTATCTGGAGCGCGATCCGCACCGTTTTCTGGAGGGCATGTACGTCGCCGCCCAGGTCGCCGGCATCGCCGCGATCTGGATTTACATACGCGACGAATATCCCGCCCTGCGCGCGCTCTTGGCGCGCGAACTGGAAGCCGTGCAGGCGGCCTGGCCGGGTCTGCCGCCGGTGGAATTGCGGCGCGGCGCGGGCGCCTATGTGTGCGGCGAAGAATCGGCGCTGATCGAATCGCTGGAAGGCAGGCGCGGCCAGCCGCGCCTGCGCCCGCCCTATGTGGCCGAAGCGGGGTTGTTCGGCCGGCCCACGCTGGAACACAACATGGAAACTCTGTGGTGGGTGCGCGACGTGGTCGAGCGCGGCGCGCCGTGGTTCGCCGGCCAGGGCCGCCACGGGCGGCACGGCTTGCGCTCGTTCTCGGTCAGCGGGCGTGTGCGCGAGCCGGGCGTAAAGCTTGCGCCGGCCGGCATCACGCTCAATGAACTGATCGCCGAATATTGCGGCGGCATGGCGCCCGGCCACAAACTGTATGGCTATTTTCCGGGCGGCGCCTCGGGCGGCATATTGCCGGCCAGTCTGGCCGACCTGCCGCTGGATTTCGATACCCTGCAGCCGCACGGCTGTTTCATCGGTTCGGCCGCCATCGTGGTGTTTTCGGAAACCGACAGTGCGCGCGCGCTGGCGGAAAACGCCATGCGCTTTTTCGCGCACGAATCCTGCGGCAAATGCACGCCCTGCCGCGCCGGCAGCGCGCGCGCGGTGGGGCTCATGCAGGCCACCGATTGGGATACCGCGCTCATGAAAGAACTGGCTCAGGTCATGCAGGACGCTTCGATTTGCGGGCTGGGCCAGGCCGCACCCAAGCCCATGCTTTGCGTCATGCACTATTTTCCGCATGAAGTCGGAGTCGGACGATGAGCGCCGGCATCGAATTTTCGCTGGACGGGCGCCTGCTCGCCGCTCAGCCCGGCGACACGATATTGACCGCGGCGCGCCGCGCCGGCGTGGACATACCCCACCTCTGCTACAAGGACGGCTTGCGCGCCGACGGCAATTGCCGCGCCTGCATGGTGGAAATAGACGGCGAGCGCGCGCTGGCGCCGGCCTGCTGCCGGTCGCCCGCGGCCGGCATGCAGGTGGCTGCGGCGAGCGCACGCGCGCGCCAGGCGCAACGCCTGGTGCTGGAATTGCTGCGCGCCGACGTGCCGGCCGCGGCACGCCATGGCAATTCGGAACTGGAACAATGGTGTGCGCGCCTGGGCGTGGGCGAGCCGCGCTTTGCCGGCCGCCCCGAAGTGCGCCAGGACAGCAGCCATCCGGCCATAAAGGTCGATCTGGATGCCTGCATACAATGCACGCGCTGTCTGCGCGCCTGCCGCGAAACCCAGGCCAATGACGTGATCGGCTATGCCGGCCGCGGCGCCGATGCGCGCATCGTGTTCGACCAGGAAGCCGTCATGGGTAAATCTTCCTGCGTGGGCTGCGGGGAATGCGTGCAGACCTGCCCGACCGGCGCGCTGCGCCCGGCCGCCGCGCAATTGCCGCTGTCGGCGCGCGTATCCACGCTGTGCCCGTATTGCGGCGTGGGCTGCCAGGTGCGTTACGACGTGGCCGGCCATGGCGAAGGCGCGCGCATCGTTGCGGCCGAGGGCCTGCCGGGCCCGGCCAACGCCGGCCGGCTGTGCGTAAAGGGCCGCTATGGCTACGACTACGCGCGCCACGCCGAGCGCCTGACGCGCCCGCTCGTGCGCAAGCCCGGCGTGCCCAAGGACCCGGCCCGGCCCATCAGCGCCACCAACTGGGATGAAGCGTTCCGCGTAGCCAGCTGGGACGAAGCGCTGGATGCCGCGGCGGGCGGCCTCGCCCGCATCAAGGCCGCGCACGGCGCTGCCGCGCTGGCCGGCTTCGGCTCGGCGAAGGGCAGCAACGAAGAAGCCTATCTGTTCCAGAAGTTCGTGCGCGCCGGCATGGGCACCAATAATGTCGATCACTGCACGCGGCTGTGCCATGCCTCGTCGGTCGCGGCGCTGCTGGAAGGCATAGGGTCGGGTGCCGTGTCCAACCCGGTATCCGACGTGGCCCACGCCGACGTGATTATCGTGATCGGCGCCAATCCGGCCGGCAACCATCCGGTCGCCGCCACCTTCATGAAAAACGCCGCGCGCCGCGGCGCCAGACTGATCCTCATGGATCCGCGCGCCACGCCGCTGGCGCGGCACGCCTGGCGCCATCTGCAGTTCAAGCCCGATACCGACGTGGCGATGCTCAACGCCCTGGCCTACGTAATCGCCACGGAAGGCCTGACGGACATACGTTTCATCGCCGAGCGCACGAACGGCTATGAGGAATTTCTGGCCAATCTGGCCGACTATGCGCCGGAAAAGATCGCGCCGGTATGCGGCATAGACGCGGCCACGCTGCGCGAA
>JAEUNN010000535.1 GCA_016791085.1 Rhodocyclaceae bacterium
CCGCGCCCGACCGGGCTCGAAATGATCGCCGCCAGGCGACACCGGGTGTCGAAGCCAGCCCCAAACAGTGAAAGGATGACTCATGGCAGTTTCGCTAGACAGTGCATTGCAGAAGTCCGTGACCAACATTCCCGAGTGCGTGGCGGCGGGCTACGTGGACCTCACCACCGGCATGCTGCTCGCGGTCAAGACCGTCGATTCGCATCCGCAGGAAGTCATAGAACTGGTCGCCGCCGCCACCGCCGATCTGTTCCAGGGCACCAACGTGGCGATGATAGAAAAGCTGTTCCGCAAGTCGCGCGGCGTGCGTGAGGACGACCACCACTACTTCAAGGAAATCATCGTCAATAGCGACAACCTCATACACGTGTTTCTGCGCGGCAAGACCAATACCGACCACGTGGTGACTTTCGTCTGCCGCAAATCGGCCAACCTCGGCATGGTGCTCACCAAAGCGCGCTCCAGCCTGCCCGACATCGAAGCCACCATGTAATCGACCGCGCGACGCGCCGGCGGCCACGCCGGCACACCTGCCCGATACCCAGTCCCATGCTCGCCGATCCCCGACAAATGCAGCAACTGCGCAGCCTGCTGCGCGGCCTTTCGGTGTCGAATCCGGATATCGAATCTTCCGCCGTCATCTCCACCGACGGGCTCATCATCGCCACGGCGCTGGACCAGGGCGTCGATGCGGATCGCTTCGGCGCCATGTGCGCGTCCTTGCTGGCGCTCGCCGAGCGCGCCGCGCAGGAAGTAAACCGCGGACGCCTGCGGCAAACCTTGGTTGAAGGCGCAGATGGTTGCGTGCTGCTGGTGCAGGTTGGCGCCGACGCGGTGCTGGCCATATCGGCCAAAGCATCCATCAATCTGGGGCGCGTTTTTCTCGACGCGCGCCGCGCCGCCGCAAAAGCGGCCGAACTGCTGGTGGCGTCCTGAAACCCGGCGCGATCGGACACGGAGCGCGACGCCATGCGGGTCCTACCCCTGAAATCGGGCCATGCCCATGATTCCCCCCACCCGGGCGGATGGCTGGCGGCGCTGGGCAAACTGAGCTTCCTGTTTTTCCTGGTCAAAGGACTGTGCTGGCTGATTTTGCCGCCGCTGTTCATCTGGCTGGGCTGGAAGCTGTAATGCTTGCGCAGGCAATGCACCAAAGGGAACGGCGCCTATGCCGGCCATAGAGTTCGAAGGGCAGGCACTGCACTGCCGCGACGGCGAAAGCGTGCTCGATGCCCTGCTGAGGCGCGGCATGAACGTGCCGTTCTCCTGCAAACGCGGCGTGTGCCATGTGTGCATCCAGCGCTGCCTGGAAGGCATACCGCCGGCCGCGGCCCGCGCCGGCCTGCGCCCCAGCCTGATCGAAGGCGGATATTTCATGCCCTGCATGTGCGTGCCCGAAAGCGGACTGCGCATCGCACGGCCCGACAATGCCACGCTGTTCCGCAGCGCCTTGGTGGTGGCGAAGGAAATGCTGGCGCCCGCGGTGTATCGGCTGGTGCTCGAACCGGCCGCCGAATTGAGCTTCCGGCCCGGACAATTCATCAACCTGCGGCGTGCCGACGGCATCGTGCGCAGCTATTCGCCGGCCGGCCTGCCGGAAGATTTTTTGCTCGAGTTGCACGTCCGGCGCTATGCGAATGGCGCCCTGAGCCGCTGGATCGCCGACGAACTGGCCGCAGGCGACGAAGTGGAAATCAGCGGCCCGGAAGGCGACTGTGTGCTGCCCGACGCACCGCAGGAGCGCCGTCTGGTGCTGATCGGCAGCGGCACCGGGCTCGCACCGCTGCTGGGGCTGGTGCGCGAGGCCCTGCAGCGCGGCGGGGCCGCGCCGATACACCTCTACCACTTCGCGCGCACCGGCGCCGGGCATTATCTGCACGCCACGCTGCAGGACCTGCAGGCGCGTCATGCGCGGCTGAATTATCGCGCCTGCCTGCCGGCCGGCCCGGAGCGCGAGGATTTGCTGGACGCCTGGGAAGCCCTGGCGCGACGCGCATTCTGCGCCGGCCTGACGCCGGAAAAGAGTGATGTGTTCATTGCCGGCCACCCCGAATTCGTGGATGCCATGCACCAGCGCGCCCTAGGTGCCGGCGTCGCGCCTGGCGCCATCCATACCGATCCGTTCCTGCTGCGCGAACTGCGCAAGGCCCCGCGCCCGGCCGCGCCGGCGCCGGCGCGGCAGGCAGCCCGGCCCGACGCCGGCGCCAGCCTGGCCAAGGATCCGCCGCCCGACCCGGAACTATGGACCGCGCTGGCAGACGGCGAATTGCTGCAGGACATACTGCGCGACTTCTATGCGCGCGTGTTCGACGACCCGCGCCTCGCGCCGTTTTTCCACGCCACGACACGCCAGCGCGCGATCGAAAAACAGTTCCTGTTCCTGCGTCAGGTGTTCACCGGCGAAAAAATCTATTTCGGCGACCGCCCGCGCAACGCCCATCACTGGATGGTCATATCCGACGAACTGTTCGATTACCGCGCCCGGCTTATCGCGCAGTGCATGCGCGAGCATGGCCTGGCCGAGCGCTACGTGGAACGCTGGCTGGCGATCGAGGAGTTCTATCGCGCGCACGTCGTGAAAGCCGAACCTGTCGCGCGCATCATGAACGGCGTCGCCCTGCCGCTGGACGGCTTCGGCGTCACCACCCTGGACTGCGGCACCCTGTGCGATACCTGCGGGCGTGAAATCCAGGTTGGCGAAACCGTGCGCTACCACCTGCGCACGGGTTCCACCTATTGCAGCGACTGCATGGGCGCCCATCCGCCCGCCGCGGCCTGAGGACCCTGCCCGCCATGACCGCCACCCATCGCTACATCGTGCCGCGCCCGCGCGGCGTCACCTGGGCCGTGGGCTCGCGCGAACCGCATGCGGCGCGCAGCCTCATCCTGCATCTGCTGGCCGGCGCCGCCGAATTGCCCATGGATTTGCCGGCGCTGGGCAAGCGGATAGGCGTGGGCTATCCGGAAGAAATCGCCAAACTGGTGCTGAAACTGCAGCGCGAGTCCTACCTGATCTGCGAACTTGCGCCCATGGCCATGCCGGCGCAGGAGCCGTTCAGCGTGGCGATCAGCGATTGTCTGTCGCGCCTGGCACTATCCGGCACGGCCGTGCTGGCCACCGACGGCGGCCTGTGTTACGGGCGCGCGGGCGCCTCGCCGGACGACAGTCAGCTCATATCCAGCACCGCGGCGCGCATGTTCGCCATGCGCGAGCGCCTGCGCCAGGCCATGCGCAGCAGCGTGGCCACGGCGGACGCGGTCGGCGCGACCGGCGCCTATGTGATCGAAGACCTGCAGTTGATGCCCATCCACACCGGCAGCCGCCTGTTCTACCTGGTGACGCTGGGCCAACCCGACCTTTCCAACGGGGCTTATGTGGCCCTGGTTTCCATGCTCCTGCGCCGCTACCAGTCCCATGCGACAAATTGACCATCCGCTTTCCGCCGCACCGGCCGGCCAGCAGCCCGGCGCACAACATGCCGCCCTGTCGGTGCGCAAGGTGCTGGATTTTCTGTTGCGCTCTTCGACCGACATCGAAACCTGTCTGCTGTCCACGCACGACGGCTTCATCATCGACTGGACCGGCGAAGATTCGCGCGATCTGGCCGAACGCTACGGCATTATCGCGACCGACCTGTTCGCCCGCTGCGGGGCGATGGTCAATGAACTGCGCAAGGGCCAGTTGCGCCAGGTGGTGCTCAAACGCGACACGCAGTTGGTGGTCATCCAGAGCGTCAATGAAATTACCGAGCTGGTGGTGCTGTGCAAACCCGAATGCAGCCTGGGGCTGGCGCTGACCGAAACCGAATACGCCGCCTCGCTGATCGCGCCGCTGCTATGAACGCCTCAGGCAGCCGCAGCGCACACCGTCGCAACCGGGGCGGCAGCCCGCCCGATCAAGGAAGCGGCGGCCACCGGACATGGGAGCAAGCATGACGCATAGTCAATCCGGACCTTCCCCGGCGGCTTCGTCCGTCGATTCGAGTTCCAGCCTTGCCGCGCCGTCCGGCGGCCTGGCCGGTCAGGTGCATGCCGGCGTCGAACACGACGTGTGCGGGTCCTTGCCGGACATCGAAGTCGGCGTCGGGCGGCCGCTGCCGGCCAATTACCTGTTCGATCCGGCCGCGCACTTTCTGGGTTTTCTGACCGAAGCCTGCCGCCGCAGCCGTGAAACCGGCACCAGCCTGGAATTGCTGGGCCTGAACTGGCCCGCCCAGATCAGGCCCGGACCGCCGCTGCAAGTCTGCATCGCCGCCAAAGAAGCCGTGCTGCGCCCGTTCTGCATACTGGGCACTCCCGCCGGCTCGCTGCAGATGCGCGCCGCAACGCACCCCGCGGCGGACGCCGAGCATTGGGTGCGCGCCGAAGATTTGCTCTGGAACGTGGGTTTATGGACCAGCCGCGGCCGCCTGCCGGCCGGAGTGGATGTGCATGCGCCGGTCAAGCTCGGCGCCTGGCCCAATTTCACGCGCACCTCGGGCCTGCCCCACGCCATGCAGATCGCCGCGCTATGGACCCGCGAGGCGCAAAGCCCGTTGGCGCTGGCCAAGCGCCTGGACATCCCGCAGCGCGTGGTATTCACGTTTTTCAGCGCTGCCCATGCGAGCGGCCTGTTGCTGGCGGCGGACGGCAACGCCCCCGCCGATGTACCCAAACTTCCCGCCGCACCCGCCGCGGCGCCCGCCCCGGAACGAAAGGGGCTGTTTGCCCGCATTTTGAGAACCCTGACCCATGCACGCTAGCAAGCACCACAAAATCGTGTTCGCCGGCCCGGTGGGCGCAGGCAAAACCACGGCCATCGAGGCGCTCAGCGATATCGAGCCGGTACGCACCGAAGCCAACCCGACCGACGAGGTGGCCAAGCTCAAGAACAACACCACCGTGGCGCTCGACTATGGCGTGCTGAATCTGGGCAATGGCGAAAAAATCATGCTGTATGGCACGCCCGGGCAGTCGCGCTTCAGTTTCATGTGGGACATCGTGACCGAAGGCGGCATAGGCCTGGTGCTGCTCATCAACAACCGCCGCCCCGATCCCCTGCACGATCTGCGCGAATTCATGAAAGCGTTCGACCGCTTCGTGCGCCGCACGGCCTGCGTGATCGGCATCACCCACTGCGACGGCGCGCGCACCCCCGACCTGGCCGACTACCGCAAGGCGCTGGCCGATTTGCGCCTGCCCAGCCCGGTGCCGGTATTTCAGGTGGACGCACGCCGCAGCGCAGATATCGCGGCCATGGTAAAAGCCCTGCTATTCACGCTCGACCCCATGCAGCAGGACGCCTGAGGGCCGAAAGCCATGCGCGCCTGTGGCCGCACGGACGTGCGTTTCAATTCCGCAGCGCCACGGCAGGTACGCGCGTCCTGCGCTGCCCCGGCCGCTTGCAAGCGACGCGCAACTTCATTTATTGCCGGACGACGAATAAACCACCTCGCTTACGACGTCCTGTTCATCGAACGCGATACGCAGCGACTTGGAGAAAAACTTGAAGCCCGAAAACAGTCCGCCGCGCGTGCTGGCGTAGGAATAGCCTATCGCCTCGCCCGAAGTCTGCTTGACCATGGGATAAATGAATGTCGCGGTGGGCTTGCCTAACATTGCGAGGGCTTCCGAGCGCCGGGTTTTGCCCTTCACGACCGAGGCTGCTTTGGTATCGTCGAAATTGGAATGGTCGGACTTGAAGGACGACAGGAATTCCTGCCCGACCAGCACGTCGTCATGGAAGTAATACGACAGCGCCCTGGCCGGGGTAACCCCGGCTTCGAGCGGCTCGCCGCCGGTAGACGCATAGACGTAGGTGACGATCTTGACGGTTTTTTCGTTTTGCAGGGCTTCGCCGGTCTGACGCGGCGCCCCCATTTGTCCCAGCACTTCGGAGTAGGTGCTGCGGCCAAGTTTGAAGCTGTCGGAATTCGGACGCACGAAATCCTTGCCGGCACAGCCGGCGAGCAGGGCGAGCACGACAAGCGCCAGCGCCGCACGAATTTTTGAACGCATTTTCTGGCCTCCACTATCGGGCTTCAAGCATGCGGCATAAGGGCCGCGGCCCGGATCGCGCCCCTGCCGGTCCAGATTTGGGCAGCCGCCGACACGCGCCGCCCAGCCTTCAGATTTCCTGCGGGCGCGTTCATCGGACTGGACAATATTAGCCGCGAGCAATACCGAACGCATTGATAATGCTCAGCCCTGCAATCCGTGCCATGCGACTAAGCAATAATCCTACATTCCTCAGTTGACCGCTTCGAAGCTTCGATAAACGGTTGAAAGAGTGCAATTTTCGAGAACTTCTCAAGCGCACTATGCGGGTGAGCGGCGGTATGCAGGCCGCACGCGGTGGGCAATCCGGACCGGCCGCGGCACGGTCCGGACCTAGCCCGTCCGGCCAGGTTCCAAGCCTCCGCAGGGTGGCAGAGGTATGCCGGCCGGGGCGACGGCGCTAACGCAGCCTGTTGCGCAAACGGGCCGCCGGGCCGCACCCGGCTGGCGCGGCGCGCGCGCCGCCTGGCCGCCTCAGCCTTCCACCTCGACGCGGCTCCGGCCGCCGCTTTCCTTGCGCACCACGATGCGCGTGGCCAGACGTTCGTTCATTTCGGCCACGTGGGAAATCACGCCGACCTTGCGGCCCTGCGCCTGCAGGCGGTCGAGCGCATCCATGGCGACGGCCAGCGCGTCGGCATCCAGGCTGCCGAATCCTTCGTCTATGAACAGCGATTCGACCCGCACGCGGTGCGAGGACAAGGACGCCAGACCCAGCGCCAGCGCCAGCGATACCAGGAAAGATTCGCCGCCGGACAGGGAATGCACGGACCGCACTTCGTCGCCCATGTCCTGATCCACCACCATGAGCCCCAGTGAGCCGGCGATGCGCTCCAGCCGGTAGCGCCGCGCCAGGGTTTCCAGATGGCGGTTGGCATAGCCCAGCAATATGTCCAGCGTCAATTGCT
This sequence comes from Rhodocyclaceae bacterium, assembly GCA_016791085.1. Classification (GTDB taxonomy): domain Bacteria; phylum Pseudomonadota; class Gammaproteobacteria; order Burkholderiales; family Rhodocyclaceae; genus JAEUNM01. Next base: position 6,945 of record JAEUNN010000535.1, read on the forward strand.
GCGCGTAATTGCGGAATTTTTTGCCGTCGTGCGAACCGATCAGATCGGCAAGTTGCCGCCAGATCGTAGTCGCGGCGCTCTGCGCTTCACTCTGCTGGAGCAGCCCGGCAGCCGCCAGACGTTTTGCGTCGTCCTGGGCCAAAATCAGTTGCAACGCGGCGAGATCCGTTTTCGACTGTTCGAGTCGCTGGTTCAGATCGGCCAAGGCGTTCTGCAAGCCCTGCAGGTCCTCGCCGGCAGCGCGCTGTGCTTCGTGAGCCATGCGGCGCCGGGTGTTTTCCTGCAGCACGGCCAGAGCAGTATCGACCGCGCCGGCCAGAGCTTGCAGGGCGTTGCGCTCGGCCTGTATGTGCTCGGGCGTCCAGGCCAGCCAGGCATCCAGTTGTTCGCGTCCAGGTTCCGCCCCGCCGCGCGCGTATTCCGCCAGCCAGTCGGACAGGCAAGTCTGTGCATGGCCCTGTTCGGTCTGGCTATGCTGCAGGCGCAGCACGGCCTGGCGTGCCGATTCCGCCAGCCGCGTACTGTCGCCGTCGGCCTTCAGGCTCGCCTGGCGCGCCCGCTCGAATTCACTGCCGGCCGCTGCGACGGCCTGCGCGAGCGCCTGTTCCGCCTCGGCGACAGGCCGTCCGTTCAGCAAGGCGGCGCGTTCGCTGCGCAGCCTGGCGAGCATGGATTCCTGGGTGGCACAGTCTTGCGCGCTGGTCTGGTGCCGCTCTAGGGCAAGCGTCAGGGCCTCGTCGGCCGCGCGCATTTCGGTGGCGAGCTGGCGGCTGCGTTCGCCGCATTGATCCAGAGCGGTGTTGTTGCGCACCCATTGCGCGACTTCGCGCTGCCGCTCCGATGCGAATGTTTCGGGCGCGACGCGCCAGTCCGTGCGCCAGCCGGCATCGGCAAACGCCTCGTCCAGCGACTGCAGCGCGGATTCCAGTTGTGTGGCCGCGGCGTCGGCGCGGCCGGCCGCCGCGTCCCGCTCCTGTGCCAGCGGCTGCACGTCCTTTTCCAGATTTTCCAGTTTTTGCCGCGCCTGTTCGGCAGCACCGGCGGCAAGCCTGCACGCCGCGTCACGCTGCTCGCGCAGGCGTGCCGCGGCACGTTGCGCCTGCTCCCGTTCGGCCAGCGCAGCAAGTTCGGCTTGGGTCTTTGCCAGGGCCTGCTGCAGCGCGCTTTCCCGCTCGGCTTCGGCGACGCCGGCAGTATCTGCGCCGGGCGCGGCCGCTTCCCAGGCGCGCAAAGCTGCGCTTAGTTCGTCTTCGGCGCGCGCGGTCTCGCCGCGCAGCAAGTCAGTCTGACGCGCCAATTCCTGGTGCTTGCCAAGTGCCGTGGCTGCGCCGGCAAGCAGGCTGGCCAGCGCTTTTTTCGCCGTGTCGGCGGCGGCGCGCAGCGCATCCAGCACGGCTTTGGCCACCGGGTCATGCGCCGCATAGGGGTGTTCCCTGGCACCGCAAACCGGGCAGGCCGCGCCCGGTTCCAGGCGCGCACGCAAAGCTTCCACGCTGGCGCTGGCGGCAAGTTCGGCCACCTGCAAGGCGCGCTCGCTGCTGGCCGCCTCGCGCTCCAGATCCGGCCGCGCAGCGGCGCAACGGCTCAGTTCCTGTTCCAGAAGCTTGATGGCGGCGCACACGTCCTGCGCGCGCGCGGCCACTGCCTGCGCGCTCTGGCGTTTGGCCGCGAGGTGTTGCCACAGGCGCAGGAGCACGCCGCCCTGTTCGCGGCGGGCTTCCAGCGCCTGCCGTTGGCGTGCCAGGGCATCGACGTCATAAGCGGCACCAGCCTGCACCGCCAAATCCAGCGCCAGGGCAGCTTGGTTCAGCACATCCTGGCTGGCTGCACGGGCATCGCGGGCCTGTTGCAATTGGCCATGCAGGCTAGCCAGCTGTTTGGTCAGCGCGCCGCTTTGCGCCTGCGCCTGCCGTTCCGCGCCGAGGTGCTTGGCCGCCAGTCCGAACAGGAGTTCCCAACGCGACCATTGTTCGGCCAGGCGCCGCGACGCTGCGTGGTCGGCGAGCCATGTCTGCGTCTCGCGTATTTGCCGAAGGACGGCGTCAGACGCCGTTTGCAGTTCGCGCTGCCTGGTTTGCGCGCCGGCCACCGCGGTCGCGGCCTCGGCGCGCGCCGCGCCGGCACGATCCACCTGCGGCGCCGCCGCGTCGATGTGCGCATCGAGCGCCCTTGCGGCGTCCAGGTCCGGCTTGGCGGCGTCGCGCGCCTGTGTGGCGGCTGCGACACTTTTGGCAGCCGCATCCAGCACGGCCCGTGCGGCCCGCGCCAGGTCGCGCGCGCCGGCACTGGCCGCTTCGGCGTCCTTGAGCGTGCTTGCATTTCTGGCGACTTCGGCTTGCAGGCGCACCACTCCGTCGCGTAAAGGGCGCGCCGGCTGCACGCTTTCCACGGCTTCCAGCGCGCGCCGGCGCGGAACGGCAGCGTCACGTGCCAGCACCGACTGTTGGTGGCGCGCCCCGGCTTCGGCTTCGTCCTTGCGCAGGGTTTGCAAGTCGGCGTGCCAGCGCAAGTGCGCCTCGATATTGATGCGTTCCGCCTCGCCGGCGCGCAGCCGCTCAAGTTGTTCGTCGCGCGCCTGCTCGCGCGCTGCACGCTCGTCCGCGGCGAGCGGGACCTGAGCTTTTAGCTGCTCCTGGATGCGCTTCTGTTTGTCCGTTTCGAGCTTTTCGCGCTCGTGCGCCTGTACCGACAGTCGCGCGTAAATGTCCGTGCCGGTCAGGTTTTCCAGAAGCTCGGCGCGTTCGCCGTCGGTTGCTTTCAGGAACGCCGCGAAGTCGTTCTGGGCGAGTAATACGGCGCGCGTAAATTGCTCGAAAGTAAGTCCGACCAGATTTCTGATCAGCGCGTAAGTTTCGGTTTTACGGTGATCGCCCAGAATTTGCCCGTCCGCGATGCGCATCAGTTGTACGTCGGTCTGCTGCAGCTTGCCCGAACTGCGCCCGCGCGCGCGCCGCACGCTCCAGCGCGCACGGTAAGCCAGGCCGTCGTTGCCGGCAAAATCGACTTCGGCATGGCCCTCCCCGGCGCCGCGCCGCAACAGGCTGCGCGGGTCGCCGGCATTGAAACTGGACGATTCGGCGTCCGGAATGTTCTCGCCCTGCGCACCGGCGCGCGCGAGCCGTGGCGTTCTTTCGTAGAGTGCCAGGCACAGTGCGTCGAGCAGCGTGCTTTTGCCGGCGCCGGTCGGCCCGGTAATGCCGAACAGGCCGGCAGCGGCGAGCGGGTCGGACGTGAAATCGACCGCAAATTCGCCCGCCAGCGAAGCAAGGTTCTTGCCGCGGATCGCCAGTATTTTCATGCGCCCAATTCCTCGCCGCCCAGCAATAACTCGTTGAATACCTCCATCAGCGCCACCGGCGCGTCGCTCGCGTATTTGCTCCGGTACAAACTCTGGAGACAGGCGGCCGGCGTGAGCGCATGCAGATCGTCCAGGCTTGCAAGTTCCACGTCGCGCTCGCCCTGCGGGCGCGCGTAAGTCGTTTCTATGCGCGCGAGCCGCACCGGCTTGCCTTCCAGCGCGGCCTCCACCTGGCTGCGCAATGCAGGTTCTGGTTGCGTCAGCAACACCCGCACCAGCAGATACGCTTGTTCGTGCAGCGGCCGCTGCGGCAAATCCAGTTCGCACAAGGCTGCGAGCACCTCGGCGAGCGGCGCCGGCCGCGCCGGCACGCGCAGCAGGTTCACCGCACGCGGAACGCGTATTTCGCGCAATTCGCGTACTGTTTCGCCGTCCAGGTCCACCACCACCACCTGGTGCGGATAGTCGATTTCCGAAAACGACATGGGCAAGGGGCTGCCGCTGTAGCGGCGGGTGGTGTCGCCTCCGGCACACTGGGCCCGGTGCAAATGTCCCAGCGCCACATAGGCGATGGCGGGGTCGAATATCGACGCCGGCAGGGCTTCGGCACCGCCTATCAGGATGCGCCGCTCGGAATCTTCCGAGGTGCGGCCGCCGTGCAGGTGGCAATGGCCCATGGCCACGATGGCCTGCCCGGGCCGGCGGCGCACGGCCGCCAGGTCGAAGGCGCTGCGGTACAGCGATGCGACACCGGCCGCGTAGGGGTCGGCGCCCTCTTCGACTCGCGGCAGGTCGGACGGACGCAGGAAGGGCATGCAGATTACCCAGGCCTGCACGTCCCCGCGCGCATCCCGCAGCGGAACCAGCATGCGCTCCAAATCCGCCACATCTCCTTTGCGCGCGACCTGCCCGACCACCGCGGCCCCCATGAGCGCAAGAAACGGGCTGGGCGCTTCCAGCCGCCCCGGCGAATCATGATTGCCCGCAGCAATCACGATATTGAGGTGCGGCACGCGCCGTCGCGCGCCGGTCAGAAAGCGGTAAAACTGCGCTTGCGCCGCCGCGGCCGGATTGGAGTTGTCGAACACGTCACCGGCGATGAGCAAGGCGTCGGCTCGTTCGGCTTCGATGGTGTCCTGCAGCCAGTCGAGAAAGCGCTCGTGTTCAAACACGCGCTCGTACTGGTGCAGAGTTTGCCCTAGGTGCCAGTCGGCGGTATGTATCATGCGCATCGTCGGATCCGTCTGTCGGTACTTGTTAATTTGTGCGCGCGCCTGCCGCGTGCGTTGCGCACCGGCCCGCTTGCCCCGGCGGACCTTCCGCAATCGGCCGAGGAACAGGTTTCGTATTATCGCCGCCCTCCGGCCGGCAAGGCTGCACTACAGAGCCGAGCCGCGGCGCGGTGATAGTCCGCGCAATCGCGATACCATGCGTGGCACCGCTGTGTGTGCGGCCCTGCTGCGAGGTTCCCCATGGCTCAAATCATTCCGGCCGGCTGGCGCCAGTTGGCCGCCGCGGGCGGCGTACGCCGCGAGCTTCAAACCCTGTCCGTGCTCGAACGGGAACTGCCGGATAGCTACACGGTGTACCACGGCGTGCACTGGACGCGCGTGGACGGGCGTCATTCCATATTCGGCGAGGTGGATTTCGTCATACTCAATGCGGCAGGGAAAATTCTGCTCGTCGAGCAGAAATCCGGCATGCTCAGTGAAACCCCGGACGGCCTGTTCAAGCGCTATGGCGACAAGACCAAGTCGGTGCGCGTGCAAATGGCCCGCACGGCCGACCAGTTGCAGTACAAGTTCAGCCAGGACGGCAAGGCCGGCAAGGTATTGATCGAACTGCTGCTGTACTGCCCGCACTATGAAGTCAAAAATCCTGCCGCGGCGGGCATAGACCCGGAGCGTATCGTCGACAGCCAAAAGCGCCCATTTCTGGGCCACATCATCCGGAACATATTGCCGGACGAAGCCGCGGACCCGGCCGCGCACGAGCGGGTGCACAAATTTCTGGTCGGCGAACTGGACCTGGTTGCCGACGTGAGCGTGCTGGCCGGCGATGCCGGTTGCCTGTACCGGCGCATGTCCGGAGGGCTCGCGACCTGGGCACGCCAGATAGAGTGTGAACCTCAGCGCCTGCGCATCGTGGGGACCGCCGGCTCGGGCAAAACCCAACTGGCCCTGGCGGTGTTCCAGGACGCGCTCGATGGCGGCAAGCGCCCGCTCTACGTGTGCTTCAATCGCCCGCTCGCCGATCACATCGCGCGCATTGTGGGCGGCAGAGGCGTGGTCAGCACTTACCACCAGTTGTGCGACCGCATGCTCACGGCGGCAGGCCGGAAACCGCATTTCGACATGCCGGACGCCTTCGCGCGCATGGAACACCAGTTCGCGGCACTCGACCCGGACGCGGCATCGCTGTTCGATGTGCTCATCGTGGATGAAGGGCAGGATTTTTCCGAACCCTGGCGTGACGCGCTGCTGCGCTGGCTCAAACCCGGCGGGGCCGTCTGGTGGATGGAAGACCCCATGCAGAATCTTTACGGCAGGCCGGCCCTGCCGCTACCCGGCTGGGTGAGTTTGCATTCACGCACCAACTATCGCAGTCCGCACGAAATTCTGCGCTATTTGAAC
>JAEUNN010000625.1 GCA_016791085.1 Rhodocyclaceae bacterium
CAGCGCCGGGTCTATGAATGCAATCTGGGTAGTGCCCGCACCATCCGCGGCGGACTCGGCCGCGCCGCGGCGCGGACCCAGGTCCACGCGCACTGCCGGTTCGGCGGCCAGTATCAGTTCATGCGCGGGAGCGGCGCCGGACAGTTGTTCCGCCTGGTCGTCGGCAAGCGCGCCGTGGCCGGGCAGGTGCAGGTCAGCCGACAGCAGCACGCGCGGTTCCAGCGTTTCGAAACGCATGGGGGGACGTTGCGGCGGCGCCGGGCGGGCCAGCGAGCCGTCGCCCAGTGCGCGGCGCAAGGCGCTGGCCAGACGAGACGAGGATGGTTGGACATTGCGCGACCGTTTTTCGACGGCGTCCGGAGGAACGCTCATATTGGAATCATCCTGGCTGGTCGATCATGGCGCGGTTCAGCCCCATTCAGACCCGGAATGGGCACCGCGTTGTCATGGCGGGCATGGTGCCTGCGCAGGCCTGCACGCGCCGCATCATGCGCACGGATAGTCACGATAGCGCCTGCGCGGCCGGACCGCTGCGGCATGTGCCGCAGCGCCGGGCAGGCGCGGCGGCGCTGTCCCGTCTATGCGAATCGAATTGCCGCGGACGCGCCCGCAGGGCGGACCGGGGCGAGGATGGCGCGCGCGCTGCAGGGCTGCGGCAGGTGCGGCGGCGCGCATTGGGGTGCGGGCGGCGGCAGCAAAAGCCGGGTGGAACAAGGTGCAATTCACGCATGGCGAACTTCTCCGGCTTGCATCATGCTGCGCAGGGCGGACCCGCGCCCGCGGCACGGACACCGGCGGAAATACATACGCTAACTGTAGGGGCATACAGCACGTATGGCCTGCCGGCCGTTATCAATGAATCATTCTAGCAAGGCGCCAGAGGCCGTGCCGGCGCGCGCCTGGCATTGAAATCCGGGCGCGGCGCACCGATCTGGGTGGCGTGCGGCAGGCCCGGCCCGGGTGTGGCCGCCGCGATGCCGCCAGTTCAGGGCCGTACGACAGTGGCGCCGGGGGCGCACTGCGCCGGCCGGCGGCGGCAGGCATCGCCAGTTCAGGCGACGGAGATTGAACATGGGTGTGCGCCCGACCAAGTTGCAGCCGCAGTTCGTGCTCGACCACGCCGGCCAGCCGGCTCTGCCGGCGCCAGCCGATGGTCCGGCCGCCGATGATGGCGCCGCGCTGGATGCCTATTCGCGCGCGGTGGCCGAGGTGGTGGAGCGCATAGGCGGCGCGGTGTGCCTGATCCAGGTGCAGGGCCGGCGCGGCGGCGGGCATGGCTCGGGCTTTGCGATCACGCCCGATGGTCTGGTGCTTACCAATAACCACGTGGTGCAGGACGCGCAGGC
>JAEUNN010000673.1 GCA_016791085.1 Rhodocyclaceae bacterium
GCCGCGAAGTGGCACGCAACATACCCGGCGCGCGCTACCTGGAACTGGACGCCGCGCACCTTTCCAACCTCGAACAAGCCGAGCAATTTACCGCCGCGCTGCTGGAGTTTTTGCGCTGACGGCCGCCGCGGCCGCCGCGCACTGCGCAGCGCGGCCCAAGCGGGCTGCGCAGTGCGCGCGGGAGCGCCGGTTCGCATCGCTTCCCTAGCTCCTCGGTTGAATCGCCATAGCCGGCTTGGTCCGGACCCAATTGCCGTGGCATCGATCGAAAGCAGTCGTAGTCTGGATGCGGCGCCGCGCAATCCAGGATAGAGTCGCAATCGCGGTCTCGATGGACCACTGCGGAATCCGGAATCCAGACGGCCGCGAAAATCGCGCGGGCGACTTGCGTTGCGCCCGCGTCCTCGCCACGCGCGGCCCGCGTGCGCTGCCTCGCCCACAGGCCGGTTCGTCGCTTGCGGCCTGCATTCAGGCTGCGGGACGAGGACTTGCGGTCACGGCGCGGGCGGAAAACCGGGCAGCGGCTGCGCGCCGTGCGTCCATACGCCAAACCGGCCGTATCGCTCGGCCCGTTCCTTCATCGCCCAGCACGTGGCGCCGCCGCTTGTTTGCCGGCCTTGCAACCTTTCCCAGTGAAAGGAGAGCCCGGTCAATTTCGTCTAGGATGGATGCGGGCCGGCAGCCGGCGGCCCGACCCGCGACACGAGCCGGGCCGCCAGGCGGTGCCAGGGCGGCAAACGTACAACAGGAGGATGGGCCATGCCTTTACTGAAATTCGACATCATCCAGGGACGCAGCGACGACGAACTGCGCACGCTGCTGGATGCCGCACACGACGCCATGGTGGAGGCGTTCGGCGTGCCCGCCAGCGACCGCTATCAGTGCGTGACGCAGCATCGCCCGGGCGAATTGCTGCTGGAGGATACCGGCCTGGGCTATCCGCGCTCGGCCAAGGTCGTGCTGCTCACGGTCGTGTCGCGACCACGATCGCGCGACATGAAAGTCGC